>NZ_JAKSYQ010000299.1:0-260406 GCF_022829665.1 Methylobacterium sp. E-041
TCCCAACGGCATCGGCCCGCGCGACGTCGGCACCACCGACGCCCGCTCCAACGCCATCGGCGGCTCGACCTACGTCGGCGGCACCCTCGAGATCCAGTTCCCGCTCCCCTACGTGCCGCGCGATCTCGGCCTGAAGGGCGCGGTCTTCGCCGACGCCGGCACGCTGTTCGGCTATCACGGCCGCACCACGTTCGACGTGAACGGCGACAACTTCATCAACGGCACCGCGCCCGGCGGCGCGTGCAACTTCAACGCCTTCAATATCGGCGTCGAGCCGGAATGCGTGAACGTCCGCGACAAGGCCGTCATCCGCTCGTCGGTCGGCGCCTCGATCCTGTGGAACTCGCCGCTCGGCCCGATCCGCTTCGACTACGCCTACGCCCTGAGCAAGGACGAGGGTCTGAAGGTGTTCGTCCCGACGCTCGGCAAGTACGGCCACATCGGCGCGGACCAGACGCAGGCGTTCCGCTTCTCCGGCGGCTCGCGGTTCTGATCCGAGAAAAAAGGTCGCGCGCCGCCTCGGGTTTCCCGGGGAGGCGCGTTGTCGTGCATGCCTGATCCCGTCTTCTTCATCCCGCAGCCCGGTCTCACCCTCGGCCTCGTCGCCGAGGCGGCCGGCCTGCCCGTGCCCGAGGGCTTCGATCCGGCGCACCGGATCGACGGCGCCGCGCCGCTCGAGACCGCGGGGCCGCGCGACCTCGCCTACATGGACAACGCCCGCTACGGCGACGCGCTCGCCGCGACCCGGGCCGGCATCTGCCTCGTCGCCCCGCGCTTTTCCGCGCGCGTGCCCGCCGGCACCGCGAGCCTCGTCCTGCGCGATCCCTACCGCGTCTACGCGGTGCTGCTCGGCCGGCTGCACCCGGATGCGCTTCGCCCGGGCTCGCAGTTCGGCGCCCGCGGCATCGCGCCCGGCGCCCACGTCCACCCCGATGCGCGCCTCGAGGACGGCGTCACGGTCGATCCCGGCGCCGTCGTCGGCCCCGGCGCCGAGATCGGCGCGGGCACGGTGATCGGCCCCGGGGCCGGCATCGGACCCAACGTGCGGATCGGGCGGGACTGCGCGATCGGCGCCGGCGCCACCCTGAGCCATGCGCTCGTCGGCAACCGCGTCATCGTCCATCCCGGCGCCCGGATCGGCCAGGACGGGTTCGGCTTCCACATGGGGGCGACCCACCTCAAGGTGCCGCAGGTCGGCCGCGTCATCGTGCAGGACGACGTCGAGATCGGCGCCAACACCACGGTGGACCGCGGCGCCTCGCGCGACACGGTGATCGGCGAGGGCACCAAGATCGACAACCTCGTGCAGATCGCCCACAACGTGGTGATCGGCCGCCACTGCGTGATCGTCTCGGGCGTCGGCATCTCCGGCTCGACGACGCTCGAGGACTACGTCGTGCTCGGCGGGCAGGTCGGCGTCGTCGGCCATCTGCGCATCGGCCGCGGCTCGCAGATCGCCGGCTCCTCCAACGTCAACCGCGACGTGCCGCCCGGCAGCCGCTGGGGCGGCACGCCGGCCAAGCCGGTCCGCGCCTGGTTCCGCGAGCTGACGACGCTCGCCCGCCTGGCCGAGCGCTCGGGCCGGGACGAGCCGGCGGACAAGGGCTGATCGAAAGGGCCGATCGATCCGGCCCGTGCGCCCGCCGCGCTTGCGTCGGGGCGCCGTTTGGGTCGAAAGGACGGGGATCGGTGACGACGGGCGTGCGCGGATGCGCGGCGTCGAGGCGAGGATCGAAGAGATCGATGAGTGAGACGGCGCGTGAACTCGGCTCGGCCGACATCCAGAAGGTGCTCGAGCTGCTGCCGCACCGCTACCCGTTCCTGATGATCGACCGGATCATCGAGATCGACGGCGACGAGAGCTGCATCGGGATCAAGAACGTCACCGTCAACGAGCCGCAATTCACCGGGCATTTCCCGAACATGCCGGTGTTTCCCGGCGTGCTGCTGATCGAGGGCATGGCCCAGACGGCGGGCGCGATCTGCTGCCGGCACATCATGCAGAGCAACGTGCAGACCAAGCAGGTGTTCTTCATGACGATCGACAAGTGCAAGTTCCGCAAGCCGGTGGTGCCGGGCGACCAGGTCCGCTTCCACATGACGAAGACCAACCATCGCAAGACGATGTGGTGGTTCCGCGGAGAGGCGCGCGTCGACGGCGCCCTCGTGGCGGAGGCCGAGATCGGGGCCATGCTGGTGACGGCGTGAGCGCGCCCGCGATCCATCCGAGCGCGATCGTCGAGGACGGCGCCGAGATCGGCGACGGCTGCCGCATCGGCCCGTTCTGCCATGTCGGCCCGCAGGTGGTGCTCGGCGTCGATTGCGAGCTCGTCAGCCACGCGGTCGTCGCGGGCGACACCCGCATCGGCGCCCGCACCCGGATCTATCCCTTCGCCTCGATCGGCCACCCGCCGCAGGACCTGAAATACAAGGGCGAGCCCTCGACGCTGCGGATCGGCGCCGACTGCCTGATCCGCGAGGGCGTCACCATGAACCCCGGCACCGCGGGCGGCGGCCTGGAGACGGTGGTCGGCGACAAGTGCGCCTTCCTCGCCAACGCCCATGTCGGGCATGATTGCCACGTCGGCAGCGGGGTGATCTTCTCCAACAACGTCATGCTGGCCGGCCATTGCAGCGTCGGCGACTACGCTATTCTCGGCGGCGGCGCGGCGGTGATCCAGTTCGCCCGCGTCGGCGCGCACGCCTTCGTCGGCGGCCTGTCGGGGCTGGAGAACGACTGCATCCCCTACGGCATGGTGCTCGGCAACCGCGCCTACCTCGCCGGCCTCAACATCGTCGGCCTGCAGCGTCGGGGCTTCGCGCGCGAGGACATCCATGCGCTGCGCCGCGCCTACCGCCTGCTCTTCGCCCCCGAGGGGACGCTGATGGAGCGGGTCGAGGACGTGGCCTCGGAATTCGAGAGCCACCCGGCGGTGCGCGAGATCCTCGATTTCATCCGCGCCGGCGGCAAGCGCTCGATCTGCACGCCGCGCGAGACGGCGGCTTCCGGCGGCGGCGCCTGAGGCCGCCGATGTCGGCTCCTCGGCCCGCACGGCCGGACGCCAGGCTGGTGCTGGTCGCGGGCGCCGGGCGTCTGCCCGAGCAGGTCGCCCACTCCCTCGACCGTGCCGGCCGCGCCTTCAAGGTGCTGGCGCTGCGCGGGTTCACCGACCGCCCCTTGCGCGCGCGGGCCGACGCCACCGTCGACCTCCTCGATATCGGCGAGACCCTGCGCATCCTCGCGGGCTGGGGGCCGGCGACCATCGTGCCGGCCGGCGGCGTCGCCCGGCCGAGCCCGGCCGCGATCCTCAACGCTGCTGCCGCGTTCCGCAACCGGGTCGCCCTGCGCAATCTCGCCGATGGCGGCGACGACCGGCTGCTCCGCGGTGCCCTCGCGCTGCTCGAGGAGAACGGCCACACCGTGTGCGGCGTCCACGAGGTCGCCCCGGACCTGCTCAGCCCCGCCGGCCCGATCGGCCGCCACGCGCCGGACGCGGCCGGCGCGGCCTCGATCGCCACCGGCCGCGCGCTGCTGGCCGCCCTCTCGGCCTTCGATGTCGGCCAGGCGGTGGTGGTCGCGGCCGACCGCGTGCTCGCCGTCGAGGGCCCCGAGGGCACCGACCGCATGCTCGCCCGCGCCCGCACCGTCGGGCGCAAGCCGTGGGACCTCAGGCTCTGGGGCCGCGAGCGGGCGCTGCCCGCGACCGTGCTGGTGAAGTGCGCCAAGGACGACCAGGATCTCCGCATCGACCTGCCGGCGATCGGCCCGCGGACGGTCCGCAACGCGTCGGCCGCCGGCTGCGTCGGGCTCGCGGTCGAGGCCGGGCGCACGCTGCTGATCGACCGGGCGGAGACGATCGCCGAGGCCGACCGGCTCGGCCTCTTCCTGATCGGCATAGGGGTCGGCGCATGAAGATCTGGCTCGTCGCGGGCGAGGATTCCGGCGACCAGCTCGGCGCCAAGCTGATGGCGTCGCTGCACGAGGCCGCGGGCCGCCCGGTGACCTTCGGCGGCGTCGGCGGCGAGGCGATGACGGCGCGCGGCCTGACCTCGCTCTTCCCCCTCGATGACGTGGCGGTGATGGGCTACCTGCCGGTGCTGGCGCGGCTGCGCACGCTCCTGCGTCGCATTCGCCAGACGGTGGACGACGTGGTCGCCAACCGCCCGGACGTGCTCGTGATCATCGACAGCCCCGGCTTCACCCACGCGGTCGCCTCGCGGGTGCGCAAGCGTGCGCCCGAGATCCCGATCGTCGACTACGTCTCGCCGAGCGTGTGGGCGTGGCGGCCGTGGCGGGCGGCCTCGATGCGGGGCTTCGTCGACCACGTGCTCGCCCTGCTGCCGTTCGAGCCGGAGGCGCACCTGCGGCTCAACGGGCCGCCCTGCACCTATGTCGGGCATCCGCTGATCGAGCGGTTCTCCGAGCTGCGGCCGGACGCCGCCGACGCGGCGTCGCGGGAGGCCGTGCCGTGGCGCGTGGTGGTGCTGCCGGGCTCGCGCCGATCCGAGATCGAGCGGCTGATGCCGGTCTTCGGCCGCACCTTGGCGCGCATGGCGCGGGACGTCGGGCCGATCGAGGCGGTGCTGCCGGCGGTCACCCGTCATCGCGCCTTGATCGAGCGCATGGCCAAGGCCTGGAGCGCCCCCGTGCGCATCGTCGCGGGCGAGGCCGAGAAGTACGCCGCCTTCCGCCAGGCGCGGGCCGCGCTCGCCGCCTCCGGCACCGTGACGCTGGAGCTGGCGCTCGCCGGCGTGCCGATGGTGGTGGCCTACAAGGTCTCGCGTGTCGAGGAGGCGGTGGCCCGGCGCCTGATCCAGGTGCCGACGATCGTGCTGCCGAACCTGATCCTCGGCGAGAACGCGATGCCGGAATTCGTGCAGGCCGAGTGCACCGAGGACCGCCTCGCCACGGCGCTCGCCCCCCTGGTCACCGGCGGCGCCGCGCGGGACCGCCAGCTCGCGGCCCTGCAGCGCATCGACGGCCTGATGCGGCTGCCGGGCGACGAGGCCCCGAGCCGCAGCGCGGCGCGGGTGGTGCTGGCTGCGATCAGAACCTGAGGCTTCGGATCGTCGGGCTGCCGTCATTCCGGGGCGCCGCAGGCGAGCCCGGAATCCAGAGCCGCCGGCGATGCCTGCCGAAGGGCGGCCTGCGGTTCAGGATCCCGGGCTCTGCCTCGCAGCCCCGCAATGACGGGCGCGGGTCTTTGGCGACCGAGAGGCCCAGTGCGCCGCCGGCAGATCCATCATCTGCCGACGGCGCTCAAAAGGCGCCTCAGCCGCGGTCGTTGATGCCGACGTAGTCGCGCTTGGTCGGGCCGACGTAGAGCTGGCGCGGGCGACCGATCTTCTGCGAGGGGTCCTCGATCATCTCGGCCCACTGCGCGATCCAGCCGACGGTGCGTGCCACCGCGAACAACACCGTGAACATGTCGGTCGGGAAGCCCATCGCCTTGAGGGTGATGCCCGAGTAGAAATCGATGTTTGGGTAGAGCTTCTTCTCGATGAAGTACTCGTCCTTGAGCGCGATCTCCTCGAGCTTCATCGCGACCTCGAGCAGCGGGTCGTCGTGCTTGCCGAGCTCCTTCAGCACCTCGTGGGTGGTCTTCTGCATGATCCGCGCGCGCGGATCGTAGTTCTTGTAGACCCGGTGGCCGAAGCCCATC
Source organism: Methylobacterium sp. E-041 (assembly GCF_022829665.1). Classification (NCBI taxonomy): domain Bacteria; kingdom Pseudomonadati; phylum Pseudomonadota; class Alphaproteobacteria; order Hyphomicrobiales; family Methylobacteriaceae; genus Methylobacterium; species Methylobacterium sp. E-041. The sequence continues at coordinate 5,664 of NZ_JAKSYQ010000299.1, forward strand.
AGGCGGAAGGGATCGTTCTTGTCCTTGGCCTTGGCGACGTACTGGTCGACGCGGTCCGGCGTGCCGATCTCCATCAGCATCTTCAGCGCCGCCTCGTTGGCGCCGCCATGCGCCGGGCCCCACAGGCAGGCGACGCCGGCCGCGATGCAGGCGAACGGGTTCGCGCCGGAGGAGCCGGCGAGCCGCACCGTCGAGGTCGAGGCGTTCTGCTCGTGGTCGGCGTGCAGGATGAAGATCTTGTCCAGCGCCTTGGCGAAGATCGGGTTGATCTGGTACTCCTCGCACGGGACGGCATAGCACATCCGCAGGAAGTTCGAGGTGTAGTCGAGGTCGTTCTTCGGGTACACGAACGGCTGGCCGATCGAGTACTTGTAGGCCATCGCCGCCAGCGTCGGCATCTTGGCGATCATGCGCATCGACGCGATCATGCGCTGGCTCTCGTCCGTGATGTCGGTCGAGTCGTGGTAGAAGGCCGAGAGCGCGCCGACGGAGGCCACCATCACCGCCATCGGGTGGGCGTCGCGGCGGAAGCCGGTGAAGAACCGGTTCATCTGGTCGTGCACCATGGTGTGGCGCGTGACGCGGTAGTCGAAGTCGGCCTTCTGGCCCGGCGTCGGCAGCTCGCCGAACAACATCAGGTAGCAGGTCTCGAGGAAGTCGCCCTGCTCGGCGAGCTGCTCGATCGGGTAGCCGCGATAGAGCAGAACGCCCTCGTCGCCGTCGATGTAGGTGATCTTCGATTCGCACGAGGCGGTCGAGGTGAAGCCCGGATCGAAGGTGAAGGCGCCGGTCTGGGCGTAGAGCTTGCCGATGTCGACGACGTCGGGGCCGATCGTGCCGCTCTTGACGGGCAGAGAGATCTGCTTGCCGTCCACGGTGATGGTGCTGGCTGCGCTCATGGAACGTGGACCCTTTCCTGGCAACGAATCGAAGCCGGCCCAGGCTGCGCTCCGCGCCGCCCGGGACCCGAAGTCACCGGCATTTTGCTGCAGGTGCTCACAAGCCCATCGGGTTAGCGGATCGGCCGAGCGCCAGCAACGGGGCGGATGACAACCACGTCGAGACGCCAAGCGAAAACCGGGCCGCGCGTGCGCTGCGGCGGCGGTCTCAACCCTTCGTGATGCCGTCGCCGAGACGGGCGAGGCTCTCCGCGCGTCCCAGCACCGCCATCACGTCGAACAGCGGCGGCGAGGTCGTGCGCCCGGTCAGCGCCGCGCGCAGCGGCTGGGCGACCTGCCCGAGCTTCAGGCCGGCGGTCTCCGCGAAGTGCCGCACGGCCGCTTCCGTCGCGGCGGCGTTCCAGTCGGGCAGGGCTTCCAGCGCCGGCAGGATCGCGGCGAGCCGCCCGCGCGCCTCGTCGGTGAGGAGGGCGGAAGCCTTCTCGTCCGGCACCAGCGGCCGCGCGGCGGTGAGATAGTAGGCGCTGTCGAGCAGCTCGATCAGGGTCTTGGCCCGCTCCTTCAGCCCCGGCATCGCCGCGACGAGCTTTTCGCGAAGGGCCGGCGCGAGCGGTGCCGAGAGGCCGCGCTCCGGGCCGACGTTCGGCAGGATGCGCTCGATCGCGTCGACGAGGTCGGCGTCCGCCGCGCCGCGGATGTAGAGGCCGTTGAGGTTCTCGAGCTTGGCGAAGTCGAACCGCGCCGGCGAGCGGCCGATCGCCTTCAGGTCGAAGGCCGCCACCATCTCCTCGGTCGAGAACACCTCCTGGTCGCCGTGGCTCCAGCCGAGGCGGACGAGGTAGTTGCGGAGCGCGGCCGGCAGGTAGCCGAGGTCGCGGTAGGCGTCGACGCCGAGCGCGCCGTGGCGCTTGGACAGCTTGGCCCCGTCCGCCCCGTGGATCAGCGGGATGTGCGCCATCTTCGGCACCTCCCATCCGAGCGCCGAGAAGATCTGGCTCTGGCGCGCGGCGTTGGTGAGGTGGTCGTCGCCGCGGATCACCTGGGTGACGCCCATGTCGTGGTCGTCGACGACGACGGCGAGCATGTAGGTCGGGTTGCCGTCCGAGCGCAGCAGCACGAGGTCGTCGAGGTCGCGGTTGGCCCAGGTGACGCGGCCCTGCACCGCGTCGTCGACGATCGTTTCGCCCTCGCTCGGGGCGCGCAGCCGGATCACCGGCTTCACCCCGGCCGGTGCCTCGGACGGGTCGCGGTCGCGCCAGCGCCCGTCGTAGCGCAGCGGCTTGCCCGCCGCCCGGGCCTGCTCGCGCATCTGCGTCAGCTCCTCCGGCGTGGCGTAGCAGCGATAGGCGTTGCCCGAGGCGAGCAGGCTCTCGGCGACCTCGCGGTGGCGCTCGGCGCGGGCGTACTGGAACACCACGTCGCCGTCCCAATCGAGCCCGAGCCAGCTCATCCCGTCGAGGATCGCGTCGATTGCCCCTTGCGTCGAGCGCTCGCGGTCGGTGTCCTCGATGCGCAGCAGCATCCGGCCGCCCATCCGGCGGGCGTAGAGCCAGTTGAACAGCGCCGTGCGGGCGCCCCCGATATGGAGGTAGCCCGTGGGCGAGGGCGCGAAGCGCGTGACGACGGGTGACGACATCGGACGATGGATCTTCTGGTGACGGGGCTGAAGGAGCACCCTGAACGCGGCCGCGGCACGGATCGGCCGATCCGGTTGCGCGCGTCTAGATCGCTCTGCGACGGAGGGAAAGGCGGTTCGTCGTCCCCGACGACGCACGGAAGCTGGGGACCTGCGCCCGGACCCGGCCCGGACGGCTCTAGCACGCCCTCGCGGATGCGTTAAGAATCGGGTCGGCGCAGCCGTTTCGCGCCGACCGGTGTGCCGATCATGGCGCGGGACATCGCACGATCGACGGGACGGGCCGTCGCCACGTCGGCATCAGGCCGCTCCCTGTCGCCCGCCGTGCTCGGGCCGGCCGTGCGCGGCTGGGTCGTCGGCGGGCTCGCGATCGAGGCCGAGCGGCGGCGGCTGTTTCCCTGGCTCGCGGTCGCCTTCGGCGCCGGCATCCTCGCGTTCTTCACCGCCACCGACGGCATGCCCTCGCTCTGGGCGCCCCTCGTCGCGGCCGGCGCCTGCGCCGCGACCCTGCCGTTCCTCGGTGCCCGGCCCGCGGCGCTGGCCGTCGCCCTCGGGCTGATGGCGGCGCTCCTCGGCTTCGCGGCGAGCGCCCTGCGGGTCGCGCAGGTGGCGGCGCCGGTGCTGACCCGCACCATCATCGCGCCGCTCGAAGGCCTGATCGAATCGCTGGAGGAGCGTGAGGAGGGCGCCCGCCTGGTGGTGCGGGTCGCGAGCCTCGGCACGATGGCGGCGGCCGAGCGGCCGGTCCGGGTGCGCGTCTCGTTCAAGAAGGCGCCGCCGCTGCGGCCGGGCGACTTCATCGCCGCCACCGCCCGCCTGCTGCCGCCCCCCGAGGCGGCCCGCCCCGGCGGCTACGATTTCGCCCGCGACGCCTACTTCCGCGGGATCGGCGCGGTCGGCTCGCTCCTCGGCAAGATCGCGGTGAAGCCGCCGCCCGAGCCGGTGCCGTGGTCGCTCCGGCTCGCGGCCGCCGTGGACGATGCCCGCAACGCGCTGACCCGCAGGATCACCGACGCCAACGGCGGTCAGGCGGTCGCCGTCGCCGCCGCCCTGGTGACCGGCAAGCGCGGGTTGATCGCGCTGGCCACCAACGACACGCTGCGGGCGGCGGGGATCTACCACGTGATCACGAACTTGCGTGTCTGCCGGCATTTAGACGCCGTCAGGGCGATGTGCCACGGGCCAGGGCACGACGGCCTGGCCCGGGCGCGTGGAACTCCACCGCGGTGCCTTTCCGAATAGGCGTTCGTCCAGCTGCGGTCGAGTTCGGATCGGGTATCGGATGACGCTTCCCGCTACCTCGCATCGGAACGACCGCGGCCTCCTGCACCCGCCTGTCCTCGTCCGTCGAGGGCGGACCGTTCGTCATGCCCCAGCGCGAAGCGGTCGAGGGCTGAGTGACGGATCGCAGGGACCCCGGTCCTGGGTCATGCCCGGGGCGGGGGCAACGATCTTCCCGATGACACCGATGATGCCGACCGGCGATGTGCCGGGTATTGCCCGACGCATCGTTTGGGGCGTTGGCACCCATGCGTGGATGCGAGGCGGCCGTCGATGCCCTTCGAACGAGGCGAGCCATCATGACCCAGTTCGAGCAGCGGCAGATGGCGCAGGTCGTGGCAGGCCTCGCCGAGGGCGTGATCCTGATCGAGCCCGACCATACCATCGCCTACGCCAACGCCGCCGCCCTCGCGATGCATGGGGTCACCGAGCTCGGCGAGCTCGGCGCCACCGTCGCCGAGTACCGGACCAACTTCATCCTGCACTACCGCAACCATCGCGAGGTCGGACCGCTGCAGCATCCGGTCGAGCGCATCCTGGCCGGCGAGGCGTTTCGCGACGCGGTGGTCGAGATCCACCACTTCCGGGATCCCGCGAGGACGTGGACGCACCGGATGCGGGGCCTCGTGACGACGGACGATGCAGGCGCGCCGACCGGCCTTGCCCTGCTGATGCAGGACGCCAGCGACCATTACGAGGCCGAGGAGCGGTTCGAGTGCATGTTCGGGGCGAACCCCGCCCCGGCCGTGGTGTGCCGGTTGTCGGACCTGCGTTACGTCAAGGTCAACCAGGGCTTCGTCGAGCTCACCGGCTACGCCCGCGAACAGATCATCGGCCGGACCTTCACCGAGGTCGACCTTCTCGGCCAGGGCGAGCGCCGCGCCTCCGCGGTCGAGCACCTCCATGCCGGAACCACCATCCGCCAGCGGGAGGCGTGCCTCTCGGTGCCGTCCGACGCCGAGAAGTACGTCATCGTCGCCGGCCATCCCATCGAGATGCCGGGCGGCGAGCGCTGCATGCTGTTCACCTTCGCCGACCTGGAGGACCGACGGAAGGCCGAGGCCGAACTGCGGCTGAGCGAGGAGCGCTTCGCCAAGGCGTTCGAGCTCAGCCCGATCCCGACGGCGCTGTTGAGCTCCGACGCGAAGGTCCCGACCAGCGTCAACGAGGCCTACGCCGCAGCCTTCGGGAACGCCGCGGACGCCACTTCCGTGCCCTGGGCCGAGGAGGCGGAACGGACCCGCTTCAAGCGTGAGCTCCAGCGCTACGGCAGGGTCCGCGCCTTCGAGGGGCAGCTACGGACGCGCGACGGCGACGTGCTCGACTGCCTCGTCTCCGCCGAGAAGGTCACCGTCAACGGCGGCGAGGGGCTTCTCTGCGCCGTCCAGGACATCTCGTCGAGGAAACGGACCGAGACCGAACTCATCTCGGCCATCGAATCCGTCATGGCGGACGCGTCGTGGTTCAGCCACGGCGTCATCGAGAAGCTCGCGCTGCTGCGCAACCCTCCCAGGCCGGGCAAGCCGCAGGAGATGGCCGAGAGGCTCACGACCCGCGAGGGCGACATGCTGGAGGGCATCTGCCGCGGAGACACCGACGAGGAGATCTCCAAGGCGCTCGGGGTCTCGCTGAGCACGGTGCGCAACCACGTCGCGAGCCTGTACCGCAAGATCGGGGTCAACCGACGCAGCGCCGTGGTCGTCTGGGCCAGGGAGCGGGGGATCGGCGAGAAGACGTCGATTGAGCACTACGGTAAAAATGCAACGCGAAAACCGGGTCGAAAACACTAAGCGACCTAATCTGAAATACTTTTATGTAAATCTCCGGAACATCGCACCGATAGAAGTATTCGGTGGGTGTAGCTCTGCTCGATCCGGGCATCTCGAAGACGGCTAGGCCGGACGGAGAGGTGTGGGGGATGGACAAGGACCGGAAGGTTCTGTCGAGCGATCATGCCCGTGCTCTGATCAAGCAGGCCATCGGCATGATCTTCGGGGACGCCAAGGTCGAGGCGGAGGCCACGACCGAGATCGTCGCGATCAAGGCGCGGCACGCCACGACGAAGACCAAGGCCAATCAAACCCGCAGACCATCGAGGTCGTAGCGGCCGAACCAACTCGCCTTCGAGACCAATCCCAGCCCGCGCAGGCCCTGCGTCGGGACCCTTCCGCACGCCAAGTTAATGGAGCCCGCCATGTCCCTCCTCGCCTGGATCGTCCTCGGCCTGATCGCCGGCTTCATCGGCAGCAAGATCGTCAACAACACGGGGCAGGGCCTCGTCGTTGACATCCTGCTCGGCATCGTCGGCGCCGTCGTCGGCGGCTTCCTGTTCAACCAGTTCGGACAGCCCGGCGTGTCGGGGCTGAACCTCTACAGCATCCTCGTCGCCATCGTCGGCGCCGTGATCGTGCTGTGGCTCTACCACACCCTCATGGGCCGCCGCCGGGTCCTCTGACCCCGCGCCGCCCTTCGAGCTCCCCTTCCGAACCCAGACCCAGGAAAAGCACCATGGCCACCGTCAACGAGCCCACGCCCGCATCCCCCGGACGCCCGATACCGGACCGCACCGTCGTCGACCGGGACCTGCCCCGGACCACCCTGGTCACGCCGGCCGAGGACATGCGCACGATGATGCTGCACTCCGTCTCCTGGGGGGCGGTCCTGGCCGGAGCCACGGTGGCCCTGATATCGCAGGTCATCCTCAACATGCTCGGCCTCGGCATCGGCCTGTCGACGGTCGATCCGATGGGCGACGGCACCCCGGCGGCGAGCTCGCTCGGGATCGGCGCGGGCCTGTGGTTCGTGATCTCCGGCGTCCTTGCCGCGGCGGCAGGCGGCTACTTCGCCGGCAGGCTCTCGGGCAAGCCGTCGACCTCGACGGCCGGCTACCACGGCCTCCTCGCCTGGGCGGTCTCCACCCTCGTGGTTCTCTACATGCTGTCGTCGGCCGCCAGCGGCGTCGTCAGCGGCGCCCTCGGCACCGCCTCCTCGGCCATCGGTGGCGTCGGCAACGCGATGGGCGGCTCCGTCTCGACCCTGGCGCAGGCGGCAGCCCCGTCGCTGACCAAGGTCACCGACCCGTTCGCGAACATCGAGTCCGGCGTCCGCAACGGCACCGGTTCCGATCCGGCCGCGCTGAAGGACACCGCTGTGACCGCCATGCGCGCCGCCGTCTCGGGTGACGGCGCCCAGCAGGCCGCCGCGCAGGAGAAGGCCGCCGTGGCCCTCTCCAAGGCGCAGAACATCCCGGTCGAGCAGGCCCGGACCCAGGTCGCGCAGTACACCCAGCAGTTCAAGGAGACCGTCGCCTCGGCCAAGGAGCAGTCGAAGCAGATCGCCGACGCCACCGCGCGCCGTGTGTCCCAGGGCGCGCTGTTCGGGGCCCTCGCGCTGATCTTCGGGGCGCTCGCCTCCTTCTTCGCCGGCCGCGGTTCGGCCGTCGATCCGACCGTCACCCGCACCGCCCCGAACACCCTGACGCCGGGTCGGGCATGAGCGTCGGCGACCCCGCCGCGACCGAGCCCCACGGGCTCGGGACGCCCTCAGGCCCCGCGGCGGAGGTCGCCGTCGGCGAGGAGGCGGTCCTCCCGCTGATCGAGGAGACCGCGCGCATCGAAAAGCGTGCGGTCGAGACCGGGCGGGTCCGGGTCTCGACCCGGACCGAGACCATCGACCAGGTCCTGCGCGAGACCCTGCGCAGCGACATGGTCGGGGTGACCCGGGTGCCGGTCAACCGGACCCTCGCCGCGGGCGAGGCGCCCCCGGTGGTCAGGACGGAGGCCGGGGTGACCATCATCCCGGTGCTGGAAGAGATCCTCGTCGTCGAGAAGCGCCTCGTCCTGAAGGAGGAGGTGCACATCCGCCAGACCACGGCTGGCGAGGACGTCGAGATGCCGGTGACGCTGCGCAGGCAGCACGCCGTGATCGAACGCGTGTCCCCCGAGGGGCACGTCACGGAACAGGCCATCACGCACCCGTCACAGGAGCCGACATCATGACCCAGACCATCACCGCCATGTACGACACCCACCCCGAGGCGGTCGCCGCCCAGGGCAAGCTCGTCGCCCTCGGCATTCCCGCCGGCGCGATCAAGCTCATCTCCGGCACCCAGGCCGGCACGACCGGAACCACGACCAAGGCCGACGAAGGCATGTGGGGTTCGATCAAGGACTTCTTCATGCCGGAGGAGGACCGCCACGCCTACGGCGAGGGCCTGCACCGCGGCGGCACGATGCTGAGCGCCGAGGTCGACGACGCGCACGTCCACGCAGCCTCCGATATCCTGGAGGAGCATGGTTCGGTCGATCTCGACGAGCGCGAGGCCGCCTGGCGCAAGGAAGGCTGGAACGGTCGTGCGACCGGTTCCACCACCGGGACCGCCCCGGTTGCCGCCGCAGCCCTCGGCGAGGCTGCGATGTCATCCGGTCACGCCGCCACGACCCGCGACACCGGCCTGCACGCCGCCGGATCGTCCGAGGCCGTCTCCGCCCGCGGCACCGCCACCGGGACCGATTACATCCCCGTGGTCGAGGAGCGCCTCAACGTCGGCAAGCGCATGGTCGACGCCGGCCGGGTCCGGGTTCGGTCCTATGCCGTCGAGAAGGACGTCAGCGAGAACGTCACCCTCCACGACGAGACGGTGAGCGTCGACCGTCGCGTCGTCGACCGCGCCGTCACCCCGGGCGACATGGCTCTGTTCGAGGACAAGGTCATCGAGGCGACCGAGATGCGCGAGCAGGCGGTCGTGTCGAAGGACGCCCGCGTCGTCGGCGAGGTCGGCATCCGCAAGGATGCGGCCCAGCGCGTCGAGACCGTGACCGACAAGGTCCGCCACACCGAGGTCGAGGTCGAGGACGGTCGCGGCACCGTCAGCCGTACCGGAACCGCCGGCACCACCACGGAAACCACCCCGCGCAAGCCTCTCTGAAGCGATCACGTCCGGGACCGGTTCGAGCCGGTCCCGGCTCCGTACGATTCCATGTCCACCCTCAGCGAAAGCCCCGTCGCCGTGTCCAAGCTCAGCCACCTCGTCGCGTTCGCGGCCCTCGCATCGTCATGCGTTCCGCTCGGCGCGCAGGCACGGGAGGTGACCGGCTCCAGGGCATCGCTGAAGCCGTTCTGCTCGGCCGACTACGTCCGTCTCTGCGACGGCCTCGACCTGAACGGACCCGAGGTCGTCGCCTGCTTCCGCAGGAACGCCCGGGAGGTCTCGCCCGGCTGCCGGGCGGCCATCTCCGATTACGCCCAGACGGCACCCGAACGGTCCGCCGCCTCCCGGTAGCGGTTGCCTGCCTTCCCGGTCCGCCCCCGATCCGATCCCGTAGGAAACCCCATGAAGATCCTCACCAACCTGACCGTCGCGACGGCGATGACGCTCCTCGGCGCTGGCGTCGCCTCGGCCAAGCCCTGCGCCGTCGGGACCACCACGGACAGCACCGGCCAGAAGGGCTCGGCCGACGTTTCCTCAAAGGTCGACGGCGACGCGACCGCGAAGGTTTCGCCGGGCGCCAAGGCGGAATCCCCCGGGACGGTCGGGGCGATGAACAACGTCGGCTCGAATGCGGCGCCCTCGGCCAACGAGGCGAAGCCGCCCGAGGGCAAGGTGGTGAAGCCCGGCGACGACGATTGCTGATCGCCCCGACGACCCATCGCACCGGAATGGAGACATCCAATGAGTGACGGCTTCCCCTCGATGACGGCGCTGCTCGGCCTGTTGGCCGTGGCGAGCTTCCAGAACCGGGACAAGATCCAGGAGATGCTCGGCGGAGCCGGCCACGGTGGTCCCGCAAGCGCAGGCGCGCCCGCAGGACAGGGCGGCGCCGCGGGACAGGGTGGTATCGGCGGCCTCCTCGGTAATCTCGGAGGCGCCCTCGGGGGTGCCGGTGCCGGTGGCCTGCTCAGCGGCGGCCTTGGCCAGCTGGTCGACCGCTTCCGCGAGAACGGCCACGGCGAGGCGGCCGACTCCTGGGTGAACCACGGGCCGAACGCCGAGATGAAGCCCGATCACCTGAGGTCGGCCATCGGTCCCGACGTCCTCGATACGCTGTCGCGGCAGACCGGCCTCTCGCACGACGACCTGCTGTCAAGGCTCTCGCGCGAGCTGCCCTCCGCGGTCGACCGCTACACCCCCGACGGCAGGCTGCCGTCCTCGGTCGCCGGCATGCCGGGCTGAGGAACCAACCGGTCGATCCCGCAGGTATCGAAGCCGCGGAACCGACCGGCCACCACGTTCGCATCGGGGCCTGCAAGACCCGTCACGGGAGGGACAGATGTCAGGAAGCGCGCACGCCAGGGCCGCCGAACACCACGAGGCAGCGGCCAAGTCACACCAGAAGGCCGCCCGACACCTCGACGACGGCAATGAGGAGAAGGCCGCCAAGCACGCCTCGAAGGCCGACGACCGGGCGAAGAAGGCCAACCAAAGCTCGATCAAGGCGCGACCCAGGAAGGCCGTGTCGAAGAAGTAGCCAGCCCCATGGTGTCGGCCCGAAGCGCGCTTGCCGCGGGCCGGCCCAACCCTGAACCGAACGGAGATTGACCAATGGACGAGAACCGCATCACCGGCGCCGCCAAGGAACTCGGCGGCAAGGTCCAAGGCGCAGTCGGCGACGTCACCGGCGACCGCGAGACCCAGGCCAAGGGTACGGCCAACGAGGTCAAGGGCGCCGCCGAGAACCTCGTCGGCCAGGCCAAGGACGCCGTGCGCGACGTTGCCGGGCAGGCGGGCGACCTCGCCGACAAGGCGATCAACAGGGGCCGCGACGCATTTCCCGAGGCCGAGCGCGCCTACCGCCAGGGTGGCGATGCAGTCGCGCAGTATGCCAAGGAGTCCCCGCTGATGCTGGCGGCCATGGCCGGAGCCGTCGGATACTTGCTCGCCATGGTGATCCACGGCCGTCGCTGAACGGTCGCCGTCCGGGGCTAGGCTGACGATGGGCGTGGTCACCGACCGGGGACGAGACGATGGGATTCTCCGATGCCACCCCGGCGAACGCTGATCCATGACGGGTCGAACGAGGACCGCTGGTACCTATGCCGCGGCGGCGACCCAACCGATGTGTACGTCTTCCACGAGCCGAACGGGCCATCCGGCGGGAGACCGTCCCGCATCGAGCTCGCGGCTTTCCTCGCCGCGGCGAAGGGATCCCCCGAGCACCGGGCCCTCCTCGGTATGATCGGTTCCCTCGTGGGGACTGGTCGTGCCGATCTCGCATCGGGCAGTCCCACCCCCGAGCCGGGGGCCGCCGGTGCCGAACCGACCCCTGGCGAGGCTGCCTCGCCGATCTGATCCTTTCCCTCCAACGCCCGCGAGACCCCCATGGCCATCGACTACCGTTCCGAACTCCGCAGGCCGATCCCGTTCAGCCTCGCCGTCGTGGCGGCGGTCCTCCTGGTCTGGCTCGTCGTCGCCTCCATCGCCGGTGCCCGGCAGAGGACAGCGAGGGACCACCGCATCCAGGACTTGGAGACGCGGCAGGTCTCGCTGCAATCGGACCTCGATCAGCAAAGGGCGGCGGCGGGTACCCTCGACGGGCTCAAGGCGAGGATCGCATCGGCCCAGCAGCAGGAACGGGACGTCACCCAGGCCGCGGAACAGGCCAAGGCGACAGCCGTGAGCCTGGCGACGGAACAGCAGGCGGCCGAGCGCAAGGCAGGCGAGGCCAAGGCCACCGCGGAAGCCGAGACGACCAAGCTCACCGCGCTGCAGGCTCAGGTCACCCAGGCGGAGCAGAGGCTCGCGCCGATGAAGGAGGCCACCACCGCGGCCGAGCAGGCGGCGACCGCCCGGACCAAGGAACTGGCCGACGTCGGCCGCCGGCTGGAGGAGACGCGCCAGCAGGAGGCGAAGCTGCGGGCCGACATCGCCGCCATGTCCCAGGAGGCGACCGCCAAGACCGCGGACCTCGCCAAGGCCGAGGAGAGCCAGCAGAAGGCCCGCGACGGTTCCGCGGCCGCGCAGAAGGACCTCGCCGATGCCCGCACCGCCACCGAGCAGGCGACGAGGCGGAAGGCCGAACTGGATCAGGCAATCGCCGGCCTGACGGCGAGCCGCGAGAAGCTGACGAGCGACGTCTCCCAGGCCGGCCAACAGGTGCAGCAGGCCAAGGATAGCTTGGCGGCGGCCCAGAAGGAGCTGGCCACGGCGCAGTCCGAGCGGGACCGGGTCATCTCCGAGCGGAGCCAGGCCGAGCAGGCGGTCCAGAAGCTGGCAGCCGACCGCGACGGTGCGGCCTCGGGGGTGGAGGCGCTGCAGAGGAAGCAGGCCGACGCCCAGGCGCAGTTGGCGACCCTGACCGAGACGGTGGCCACCCGGAACAAGGAGATGGCCGCCCTTGAGGACCGTCTCGGGACGACCCGGCAGGAGCTTGCCGCGACCCAGGCCAAGCTCGCCGAGGCGCGACAGCAGCTCTCGGACCAGCCTCCGGCCATGACGGTGCATCCTGCCCAGGTCCAGCCGACGGCTCCTACCGTCGCACCAAAATCGGAGTGAGCTTCCAGATGTCAGCCTGTGTCTGAAGCATCATCGGAGTCTGTCTTCCGCTAGAAGAGTTCGTCCATCACACGGGACTTGGACGGTCCCGTGTGATGGACGATCCCAAGGCATCGAGCGCGCCCGCGCGACCTATCTAGCTGCGGGCCAGGATGGGCGCGACACTTGCGACGGGACTGAAACCGACTCGACCATCGTAGGTTCTCTCCCTGTCGGCGGGATCGAGGATTGCATTCGCTCCGGACGGTGGGTCACCGGATTTCGGTGCCCCCGGGCAAGGGGTGCAACGGCGTTGCGTGACGAAAACGGGTCGGGCGGGATCGACCTGAGGCTGCTGAAGGCCGCCGTGGAGGCGACCGGAGAGGCCATCCTGATCACCACGGCCGAGCTCGACGAGCCTGGACCACGTATCGAGTACGCCAACGCCGCCTTCGTGCGCCTGAGCGGTTACCCGCTGGACGAGGTCATTGGCCGGAGCCCGCGTTTCCTGCAGGGGCCAAGGACCGAACGCAGCGAGCTCGACCGGGCACGTGCATCGCTCGACGCCGGTGAGGCATTCCAAGGCGAGACGCTGAACTACCGTAAGGATGGCTCGACCTACATGGTCGAGTGGCTGATCACGCCCGTCCGGGAGAGCGATGGACGGATCACCCACTGGGTCTCGGCCCAGCGCGACGTCACCGAACGCCGGGCCTTCGAGGACCGCCAGGCGATGATGGTGCGCGAGCTCCACCACCGCGTGAAGAACACCCTGGCGACCGTCCAGGCCGTCCTGAACGCAACCATGCGGTCGTCGGTGACGATGGCGGAGTTCGGCCGGGCCTTCACCGGCCGCATCGTCTCCCTCGCCCGGACCCACGCGCTCATCACCGAGGATCAGGCGCAGGTCGCCTCGTTCGAGGGCCTTCTGAGGGCCGAGCTCGATCCCTACAACGAGAACGGTCGCATCACCCTTCGGGGACCGACGGTGAGGCTGGCGTCCGAGCTCGCCGTGCCAATCGGCATGGCACTGCACGAGCTGACCACCAACGCGCTTCGTCATGGAGCCCTGGCCCATCAGGATGGCCGGGTCACGGTGACGTGGACTGTCGAGGATCGTGCGGACGCCAAGCATCTGTCATGGGTCTGGAACGAGCACGACGGGCCGCCGCCTTCGCTGCCGACCCGTGAAGGCTTCGGCATGAGGCTGATCAACAAAATCCTCGCTGCGCAGACCGGTGCCGAGGTCGATGTCGAGGCGGACGCCGACGGGCTTCGGATCAGCATCGGGATACCGCTGCGGAGCCCCTGATGGTGTTCCACACGGCCGACAGATACAAAAACCTCTATGTGATTGCCCGTGGCAGTGGAATCTTCCTTGACCGGAACGATTCCGGTCGCCTGAGCCTAACCTTCCCATGGATCGCGCAACGATGAGCGACGAGGAGGTCGAACGCCTACACGCCCTCGGCCGCTACCGGCTGCTGGACACGCCGCGAGAGCAGGACTTCGACGAGATCGCCGAGGCCGCCGCCGAACTTTGCGAAACGCCCATCGCGGTGGTCAACCTCGTCGGCGACGGGCGCCAGTTCTTCAAGGCCGAGGTCGGCCTGGGCGTTCGCGAGACGCCACTTGAGACGTCCTTCTGCCGCCAGGCCCTCCTCCACGAGGAATTCCTCGTCGTCCCGGACGCGAGCCGCGACCCGCGCTTCGAGGGCAATCCGCTCGTCACGGGCGATCCCGGCCTACGCTTCTATGCGGGAGCCCTGCTGAGAACCGCCGAGGGCCAGCCCATCGGCACGGTCTGCGTCCTCGACACCAAGCCGCACGACCTGACCGAACGTCAGCGCAGGGGCCTTATGCGCCTCGCCCGACAGACCATGGCGCACATGGAGCTTCGCCGCGCGCTTCGCGAACAGGCCGAGCAGCGCCTCCTCCACGAGCGCATCCTCGACAGCGCCACGGACTACGCCATCGTGGCGACCGATCCCGAGGGACGCGTCACGCGCTGGAACAACGGCGCCGAGCGCATCCTCGGGTGGACGGAAGCCGAGATGCTGGGCCGGCCGGTCGATGCGTTCTTCACGCCCGAGGATCGTACGGGCGGACGGCCAGAGACCGGGATGCGCCTGGCGAGGGAGACCGGCAGCGCCCCCGACGAGCGCTGGCACCTGCGCAAGGACGGCACCCGGTTCTGGGCCAACGGCGAGACGATGCCGTTGAGGTCGGACGGCGGCGAGCTTCTCGGCTTCCTCAAGATCCTCCGGGACCGCACCGGGGAGCGCGAGGCCGGGGCTGCACTGCAGGCCAGCGAATTGCGCTACCGCTCGCTCGTCGAGGTCAGCCCGCAGGTGGTCTGGTTCGCCGACGCCGACGGGGACGTCACCTACTGCAACGCCTACTGGTACGACTACACCGGCCTGCCGGCCGGCGAGACCGGCGAGGCCAGCTGGATGGGCGTGATCCACCCCGACCACCGCGAGGCGACCCGCGAGGCATGGATCGCGGCGGCGGGAAGGGGGAGGCCCTACGAGGTCGAGTTCCCGCTGCGCCGGGCAGACGGCGAGTACCGTTGGTTCCTTTCCCGCGCCCATCCCATCCGGGACGAGGACGGAACCCTTCGCAGCTGGATCGGCACCTCGCTCGACATCCATGACCGCAGGCAGGCGGAAGAGGATTTGCGTCGGGCGCGGGAGCAATTGCGTCTGGCCGTCGACGCGACGGGCACGGGCATCTTCGACTACGACCTCGTCGCCGATGTCCTGAACTGGGATATTCGCACCCGCTCGTTCTTCGGCCTGGGCCCGAACGAGACGGTCAACCTTGAGGTCTACCTCGCCCGTCTGCATCCCGACGACCGCGACCGATGCGACCAGGCCGTCGAGGCCGCGCTCGATCCGACTGGCAGCGGCACCTACGACATCACGTACCGCACCATCGATCCGGAAAGCGGGATCGAGCGCTGGGTGTCCGCCAGGGGCCAGACGCTGTTCGAAGGCGACCGACCGATGCGCCTCATCGGCACGGCGCGCGACGTCACCGAGGGCCGGAAGGCGGAGCAGGTCCTGCGGGAGACCGAGGAACGCTACCGCTTGGCCGCACGCGCGACCAACGATGCGATCTGGGATTGGGACCTGACCACCAATCACGTTCTCTGGAACGAGGCGCTCCAGGTCGCCCACGGGCACCCGCCGGAGACGGTCGAGCCCACCGGCGACTGGTGGATCGACCATATCCATCCCGACGACCGAGCCAGCATCAGTGCCTCGATCCACGCGGTCATCGACCGGATCGGCACGACTTGGACCGACGAGTACCGCTTCCGCCGGGCCGACGGCTCCTACGCCGACATCCTCGACCGCGGCTACGTCATCCGAAACGATCAGGGACGTGCCGTACGGATGATCGGAGCGATGTTCGACATCAGCGAACGCAAGCGTGCCGAGGAGCACCAGCGCCTGCTGACCGGCGAGCTCCAGCACCGGGTCAAGAACACCCTCGCCATGGTCCAGGCGATTGCCAGCCAGACGTTCCGCAACGCCGTCGACATCGAGTCCGCCCGCGAGGCGTTCTCCGCCCGCCTGATCTCGCTCGGGCGGGCGCACGATATCCTGACCCAATCCAGCTGGACCCAGGCACCCATCGCCGACGTCGTGGACGGAGCGCTGACCGTTCACCGGGGAGAGGCGTCGTCGCGCATTCGGTCGAGCGGTCCGAACGTGGCCCTCTCCGCCAAGGCGGCCCTCGCGCTGGCTCTCGCGCTGCACGAGCTCGCCACCAACGCGGCCAAGTATGGCGCACTGTCCAACGAGGTCGGCACGGTCGACCTCCGCTGGCACGTCGTCCACCAGGGCGACGCACCGCGTTTCTGCCTGACCTGGTCCGAGCAGGGCGGTCCGCCGATCCTGGCGCAGCCGACGCGCCGGGGCTTCGGCTCGCGGTTGATCGAACGCAGCTTCGCGGCCGAGGTCGGGGGCGAGGTCAGGCTGACCTATGCGCCGACCGGCCTGACCTGCCGTCTGGAGGCGTCCCTGGCCTCCATGCAGGAAGCGGGCGACGAGGCGGCGGCCTGACTGCAACGGCCGGGGCGGGTTAGGCGTCCGCGCTTCGTTTCCTTCCGCGGCCTCCTCGAAGTCAGATCGCCGCGTCGGGATACTCTTCCGGAACGGGGTAAGACCCAGGGCATTGGCCCGACGATCCGACGGAGGAGACCATGACGGAGAAGAAGGGCCACGGCAGCGAGACGGCCAAGAAGGCCAACGCCAAGGCGAGCCACGAGGGCAAATCGAACCCGCGCACCTCTTCCTCGGCACAGGCCGAATTGGGCAAGAAGGGCGGCAAGTCCAAGTCCTAAGCGCCGCGACGACCGAGCCTGACACAACGTCCGACTGGGCCTGTGCCCGGGGCCAAACTCTACGCTGGTGCAGTTTCCGACACCGCCCATCAACCAGGAGACAAGCGATGGCCAAGGAAGATCACGAGGCGACCTACAAGGAGTTCAAGGAGGTCGTGAACATGACGGCCTCGGCATTGGATAAGTTTCTGAAGGGCGAGGACAGCCAGTCGGTCGGCCAGAAGAAGGACGGCGGCGAGGCCACAGGCCACCAGGAGGGCCGACGCATCGTCGAGATGCTGAACACGAAGAAGTCCGACCTGTCGGACGACGATTACGCACACATGCGCAAGGTCGTCGGCTACGTCCATCGCCATCTCAAGCAAGGCGGTCCGAAGGACAAGGACGAGGTGCGGGAGTCGCCCTGGCGGCTGTCGCTGATGAACTGGGGGCATGACCCGATGAAGGAGGCCTGAGACCCGACGATCAGGCAACGGAACCACCCCCGGGCCGAGCCGTCGGTCCGGTCGTTGTGACCGACAGCGGAGTTTCAGCCCAAAAAGCGGGTAGCTTGGACCCTCACGATAGGAAATTCCTGCCCAAGCGCACATCCCCCAATTTTGGGAGGAAAAGTGACGGCGTCATCGCGGGATGCTTCTCAGTGCGGTGTGACGATCAGCGGGCCGCCCCCACGGTGCGGCTCGCCTGCATTTCGATACTTCCATTCCGGCCTACCTTTGGGCGCTGATTTTTTGGAAATCGAGTGGCGGCAGGAACCGGCGAGATGGACGTAACCTGATGTCCGCCTACGGATCGGGCGGGTCACCGTAGCCGTTCAGAGGAGCCGGCCTAGTTAGGTGACCGTGTCCCGGAGCGCGACGGGGGTAACTAGGCTCAGGACGAAGCCATCGATGTCATTGACGAAGCGGATCGTCGGCCTGGTCGTGCTGGCGTTGATCCCGGCATTGGCCGTCCAGGGCTACAACGAGTACGCGCTTCGTACCGCCCGCGCCGAGGCGGTCCGAAACGAGGCGATGCGTGCGGCCCGGAGCGTGGCCGCCGACCTGGGGCAGTTCGGCCGCGGGGCGCGGCAGGTTCTCGGCATCCTCGCCGGCCTGTCCGAGATACGCGGCAAAGATGCACGGGCCTGTACGGCGTACCTCGCTACCCTCGTCAACCAGGTACCCGGGTCCTTCTTCTTCGGCGTCGCCGACGCGGACGGGCGCATCCGCTGCAACACCCTCGGGACCCCCGTCGGGGCCTACACGGTGGCCGACCGGTCCTACTTCCAGGACGCAATGCGCACCGGCGGGTTCGCCATCGGGACGGTCGTGTCCGGGCGGGTCACCGGCCGGCCGACGATCCAGTTCGCGCAAGCCATCGCGGACGACGACGGCGACGGTCGGCCCGACGGCATCGTGATCACCAGCATCGATCTGTCCTACCTGGCGTCGAGGCAGGCCACCGCCGGGCTACCGCCCGAGGCCGCGCTGACGGTCGCGGACCGACAGGGCACGATCCTGCTCCGGCTACCGGACCATGAAGCCTGGGCGGGCAAGCCGCTTCCCCCAAACCTATGGAAGGGGCTGACGGACCATCGTGGCAAGGTCGCCGACCTGCCCGGCCTGCTCGGCGACACGCGCATCACGGCGGTGACCGGGGCATCGCCCGAGGACCTGGACTCAGTCACGGTGGCGGTGGGCCTGTCTCCCGCCAGGGCGTTCGCCGACATCGACGCTGCGACCCGGCGCGGTGTCGTACTCATCGGCCTCGGTGCGATCCTGGCGGTCGCGGCCGCACTCATGGCCGGACGTGCCTTCATCCGCAGGCCCGTGCGGCGACTGCTCGCGGCAGCCAGCGCATGGCGCGCCGGGGAGTTGGGCGCGCGCACTGGGATCACCGGGACCGGAGAGTTCGGTCAGCTCGGCGAGGCGTTCGACGCCATGGCCGCCTCGCTGCAGAGGCACGAGGGAGAGTTGCGCGACGAGGTCGCCCGCAGCCACGTCATGCAGGAAAGGCAGACGATGATGCTGCACGAGCTGAACCATCGCGTCCGCAACACACTGACCACCGTGCAGTCGCTGGCGCGGCAGACCCGCTGCGACGACGATAGGGGCGAGCGGCTGGAGGGACGCATCCTCTCCCTGTCCAAGACCCACGACCTGCTCTCGCGTGACGACTGGGGCGGCGCCTCGTTGCGCACCGTCCTGGAGAACGAGCTCGCACCCTTCCGGGACGATCAGGCCCATCGCTTCGGCCTGCAGGGTGCCGACATCGACCTGTTGCCGCGCTACGTCCTGGCGCTCGGGATGACGGTGCACGAGCTCACGACCAACGCGGCCAAGTACGGGGCGCTCTCGACCGAGGCGGGGCGGGTGGACGTCGCCTGGAACGTGATCGTCGCCGAGAGCGGCGCGAGGCGGCTCGCGATGGAGTGGCGGGAGAGCGGGGGGCCGGCTGTGCAGGAGCCGAGCAAGCGCGGCTTCGGCACCCGCCTCATCACGGGCGGGGTCAGCCGAGAGCTCGGCGGCAGCGTCCGGCTCGACTTCGCCGCCGAGGGACTGCGCTGCTCCCTCGACGTTCCCCTCGACGGGCCGGACCGCTTCACATCGTTCAGCGAGGTCGCCGGCACGCGACCGTTCGGCACGGCATGAACGACCGAGGGCCTCTCCATCGAGCGGCGACGTCCTGTCGGCAGACCCCGTGAGGCGTCGAGGCGGGACGGACCCCTGGAATACCATTGAAGGCCGAAGCGAATGGGAGCAGACCGCTCCGACGCCGGCACGGACCCGGAATGGCAGCAAGAGGAACGGTGGACGAGGAATGTTCGGACGGGGCGATCAGGTGGAAATGCGTCGGCGGGCCGAACTCGCCAGCTACGCCATCCTCGATACGCCTACCGAATCCGGGTTCGACGACATCGTGAGGGTGGCGTCCGAGGTCTGCGGCATGCCGGTGTCGCTGATCTCGCTCCTCGACGGCGACCGCCAGTGGTTCAAGGCCGAGACCGGCTTCGGGCAGAGCGAGACGCCCCTATCCCAGTCGATCTGCGCCTACGCCGTGCAGCAGGACGATGTCTTCGAGATCGAGGACCTGACGCAGGACGCCCGCACTTCGGACAACGCACTGGTGACCGGAGGCCCCCGGGTCCGCTTCTACGCAGGCGCCCCGTTGAGGACCCCGGACGGCGTGGCCCTCGGTGCGCTGTGCGTCCTCGACACCAAGCCGAACAAGCTCACGCCCTCGCAGGCGTTCGTGCTGCGAACCCTGGCGCACCAGGTTGTGACGACCCTGGAACTGCGGCGTTCGCTCCGGCTGCGCAAGGAGGGCGACCGGCGCAACAAGGCCATTCTGGAGAGCGCGGTCGACTACGCCATCGTCTCGATGGACCTGAACGGCATGGTGACGAGCTGGTCCCCCGGCGCCGAGCTGATCCTCGGCTGGTCCGAGGCCGAGATGCGCGGCCGGCCGGCGCGTGTGTTCTTCACGGACGAGGACGTCGCGAACGGCGTGCCCGAACAGGAGATGGCCTCCGCCCTGATGCAGGGTCGCGGCACCGACGAGCGCTGGCACCTGCGAAGGGACGGCGGCCTGTTCTGGGCCAACGGCGAGATGATGCCGCTGCGGGACGAGGAAGGCCGCCACGAGGGCTTCCTCAAGATCCTTCGGGACCGGACGGAGCAGCGTGACGCCGCCGCGAAGGAGCAGGCCGACGCCGCCTTCATGCGAGGCGTGCTGGCCTCCTCGGCCGACTGCATCAAGGTGCTCGATCCCGACGCCAGGCTGACCTTCATGAACGAGGGCGGTCTCGCCGTGATGGAGGCGGAGGACTTCAACCAGGTCAAGGGCTGCGACTGGACCGGGTTCTGGCATGGGCAGGCTCGGGCCGACGCCAAGTCAGCGTTCTGGGAGGCCCTGTCGGGTGGCACCGGCCACTTCCAGGCCCAGGCCGACACCCTCAAGGGTACGCCGAAGTGGTGGGACGTGCAGGTGACGCCGATCCGGGGGGCCGACGGTCGACCCGAGCGGCTGTTGGTGGTGTCGCGCGACATCACCCGGCAGCGGGCCTCCGAGCAGTTGGTCGCGGACAGCGAGAAGCGCTGGCGCGGCCTGTTCGAGGGCATGCAGGAAGGCTTCTTCAGCGGGGAGATCATCCGCGACGCGGAGGGTCGGCCATTCGATTACCGGTTCGTCGAGATCAACCCGGCCTTCGCCGCGCAGTCTGGCCTACCCGTCGAGACGGTGGGCCGCACGATCCGCGAGTTCATCCCGGACATCCCCAACTGGCCGATAGAGACCTACGCACGGGTGGTGGACACCGGTACGCCCGAGGTGTTCGAGATTTCGGTGTCCGAGCTCGGACGCGTGTTCGAGGTGCGCGCCTACCGCGAGACCGAACGGCGCTTCGCGGCGATGTTCATCGACGTGTCCGACCGCAAGCGCGCCGACATGAGGCGGACGGCCCTCGTCGAACTCGGCGACCGGCTGCGCAATACGAGTGATGCGACGGAGATCGCGCGCGTGGCGGCCGAGATCCTCGGCCGGACGCTGGGCCTGTCCCATGCCGGATACGGGACGGTCGACCATGACAGGGAGACCATCGCCATCGGCGAGGGATGGACCGCCGCGGGGATACCCGGCATCGGCGGGGTGCACGGCTTCCGGGACTACGGCACCTACATCGACGCCCTGAAAAACGGCCATGCCGTGATCATCGACGATGTCGCCGAGGATCGCCGGACCGCCTCGGATGCCGGTGCCCTCGCAGCCATCCACGTGCGTTCGCTGCTCAACCTGCCGCTCATGGAGCACGGTCGGTTCATCGCCCTGCTCTATGCCGTGAAGGATACCCCGTACGTCTGGAAGCCCGAGGAAATCAGCTTCGCCAACAACATCGCTGACCGGACCCGCGCGGCCCTGGCCCGGATCGAGGCGGAGGAGCGGCAACGGACGCTGAACCTCGAACTCAGCCACCGCATGAAGAACATGCTGGCCATGGTTCAGTCCATCGCCACCCAGACCATGCGCACGGCCACCGACCTCGATGCGGCCAAGGAGGTCTTGGCCGGTCGGCTGATCGCGCTGAGCAAGTCGCACGACCTGCTGCTCGGCGGCACGGTCGGCTCCGCACCCATCGGGACCCTGATCGAGAGCGCCCTCCAGTCCCACGAGGAAACTCCGAGTCGCTTCGTCCTGGAAGGACCGACCTTCACCGTCGGGTCCAAGGCGGCGATGTCGCTGTCGCTGATGCTGCACGAGCTCGCGACAAACGCGGCCAAGTACGGGGCCCTCTCGACAGTGGGGGGCAAGGTGTCGGTCGCATGGAAACTCGGTGACCACGGCGGCGAGCCGCATTGCAGCCTGCGATGGTCGGAAACGGGCGGACCCGCCGTGGCACCCCCCACCCGCACCGGATTTGGATCGAGGCTGATCGGGCGCGGCTTGGCCGGCAGCTTCGGGGGCGAGGTCGACCTGTCATACCCAGTCGGAGGCGTGGTCTGCACTATCCAAGCCCCGCTTCGGGGCCTGCAGGCAGAGGACGCGCCGCCGATGGGTCACTGACGCTTCGACGCGGATCTTGGTTCGGCCGAACCCACATCGGGGTCGAGCGAACGCAAGGCAGCTTCGAGGACTTGCGACGGAGGCCGGATGGGCAACGCATCGTACATGGCGCGAAGCATGCGCCCCAGATGTCGCTCGATCACGTTCCGGCCCGTGACGTAGCGCCATGCCCCGTCGGGACGCGCCGCGGATCGTTCGCCTTGACCGTCCGACATGGAGCGTCCTGGATCGTCGCCTATCCAAAAAAACCAATCGAGACGCGTCGACGGCATGGCCGTGTAGAAGCGCCAAGGAGCCGGCAGGTTCCGGCCAGGTTGCGCATCGATGCCACGTCCCGCCGGGGCGGGGGATGTCGCTTTCGGTGGATTGTCGGATTGTGGGTCTAGGCAGGGCGTGCCATTCAGGCATCGAATGAGCGGCGACGTCCGCCGCGGCGTCCCCATCCCATGCCGAGCGAACCCACTCACCCGTACGAGGGCAACCTGCTGCTCGCCGCGCTTGCGCGGGAGGATATCGCGTTGCTTGCGCCCCACCTCGTCCGGCACGAGCACGCCCGTGGCGACGTCCTCTTCCGTGTCGACGAGGACGTCTCCCATGTGACCTTCCCGCTCGACCGGACCGTCACGACGCTGGTCGTGCCACTCGGAGGGGAGCGCACCGTCGAGACCGCCACCGTCGGGCACGAGGGCGCCGTCGGCGGCGTCGTCAGCCACGGGTACCTGCCCGCCTTCACCCAGTGCGTGGTGCTCGTGGGTGGCGCGGTCCTGCGGATGGATGCGGAACGGCTCCGCGAGGCGAAGCGCGCCTCCCCGACGGTGAACGACCTCTTCGTCCGCTACGCCGACTGCCTCCTCGCCCAGGTCCTGCAATCGGTGGCCTGCAACGCCGCCCACCCGATCCAGCAGAGGGTGCTGCGCTGGCTGCTCGGATTGCAGGACCGGATCGGGACGGACGCCCTCCCGGTCACCCAGGTCGCACTCGCCGGCATGCTCGGGATCGGGCGCACCTACATCACGGGCGTGCTGTCCGACCTGCAGGAGCAGGGCCTGATCCATGTCGGCCGCGGCCGCATCCACATGCTCGACCGTGCGCGGACCGAAGCCGCGTGCTGCGGCTGCCATGCCCGGGTCCGCCGGCACTTCCGAACCGTGCTCGGGGCGATCTATGCGCCCGACGGCGAGATCGTCGCCGTCGAGGCGACCGAGCCCGGCACCGAACCCAAGCCCCGGCCGGACGCGATCCAGCCCGACCTGCGCGAGACATCCCGATGAGCGCTCCGGCAACGATTCCGACCGAGGTCGCCGCCACTTCCCGGATCGATGCGCTCGACGCCCTCGGCATCCTCGATACGCCGCCCGAGCGGGGGTTCGACGACATCGTCGCCCTGGCCTGCGAGATGTTCGACGCCCCGGTCGCCCTGGTCAGCCTGGTGTCCGGCGACCGGCAGTGGTTCAAGGCCCGCGTCGGGTTCGAGCCGTGCCAGACGACCCTCGACCAGTCGGTCTGCGCCCATGCGCTCGGTCAGCCCGACATCCTCGTCATCCCCGACCTGACCAGGGACCCCCGCACGCTGGGCAATCCTCTGGTCACCGGGGCGCCGTACCTGCGCTTCTACGCCGGAGCCCCCCTCGAAGGCGCGAACGGCGAGCGAATCGGGACGCTCTGCGTGATCGATCACGCTCCGCGCCCCGAAGGATTGAGCGCACGGCAGCGGAAGAGCCTCAAGCGGCTTGCCGGCCAGGTGATGGCCCAGATCGAGCTTCGCGGCGCCCTCGGCCAACGCGATGCCGTGCTCGCCGCGCAGAGGACGACGGTGACGCAGCACGAGGCACTGCTGGCGTCCCAGGAGGCCGTCGTCGGTTCCGGCGGTGACCTCAACCATGTCCTCGACGCCGTGGTCGCCGGCGCGATGCGGGCGCTCCCCGGGGCCGAGGGCGGCGTCATCGAGATGCGGGAGGGTGACGAGGTCGTCTACCGGAGCGGCGGCGGCAACCTCGCCCGGCACGTCGGCCTGCGTCTTCCCGTCAATGGCAGCCTCGCCGGGGCCTGCCTGTCCTCGGGTCGCGCGAGGGTGGTCCCGGATGTCCTCGACGACCCGGACGTGAGGCGCGACCTGATCGGCCACCTGGCGCTTCGCTCCTGCATCCTCGTGCCGGTGCTGCGCGCAGGTGAGCGCATCGGGGTGCTCAAGCTCCAGTCGAGCAAGGTCGGAGCCTTCACCGAAGGCGACGTCGAGATCCTCCGCCTGTTCGCAGGCACCGTCGCAGCCGGCCTGTCGCAGGTCGGCGAGGCCGACGCACGCCGCGTCGCCCAGGCCAACGAAGGGCGCTACAGGGCCGTCTTCGAGAGCGCCATCGACTACGCCATCGTGGTCATGGATCTCGACGGCCAGGTCACCGACTGGAACGCCGGCGCCAGCCGTATCCTCGGGTGGACGCCCGGCGAGATGTGCGGTCAGCCCGCCGACATGTTCTTCACGCCCGAGGACCGCGAGGCCGACATCCCCGGGCAGGAGATGAGGGCGGCCTTGGAGACCGGCCGCGGCGTCGACGAGCGCTGGCACATCCGCAAGGACGGCGAGCGCTTCTGGGCCAACGGCGAGATGATGGTCCTGCGCGACGATGGCGGCGAGGCCATCGGCTTCGTCAAGATGCTGCGGGACCGGACGGAGCAGCGGCTTTCGGCCGAGGCGCTCCAGACCCAGAGCGACCTGCTGCAAACCATCACCGACCATCTCGGGCAGGCCGTCCTCCAGATGGACGTGGACGGAACGGTGACTTTCGCCAATCCCGCGGCCGAGACGATGTTCGGCTGGGAGGCGGACGACCTCGTCGGGCGCAACCTGCACGAGACCTTGCACCACCACCATCCGGACGGTCGTCCATTTCCCGCGGTGGACTGCGACTTCGTCGATGCCCTGCGGGATGGTCGGAGCATGCGGGACCGCGAAGACGTGTTCTTCCGTCGCGACGGTACGCCCATCCAGGTCCTGGCGACGAACGCGCCCGTGCTCACGGACGGAGCGGTGAAGAGCGCGGTCCTGACGGTGAGCGACATCACGGCACGGAAGGCGGCCGAGCGTGCGTTGGCCGAGAGCGAGGCGCGCTGGCGCGGCCTGTTCGAGGGCATGCAGGAGGGCTTCTTCCTGGGCGAGCTCGTCCGCGACGATACCAGCCGGGCGGTCGATTATCTCTACCTGGAGATCAACCCGGCCTTCGCCGAGCAGTCCGGTCTCCCCCGGGAAGCGGTCGGGCGCACGATCCGAAGCTTCGTCCCCGATATCGACCAGGATGTGATCGACCGTTACGCCCAAGTGGTCGACACCGGCGAGCCCATGCTGTTCGAGGTCGAGGTCCCCGGTCTGAACCGATGCTTCGAGGTCCGGGCGAACAAGGAGACGGGCGACCGCTTCGCCTGCCTCTTCCTCGACGTCACGGCCCGTCACCAGAACGAGGCACGCCAGGCCGCCCTGATCGAGCTCGGCGACCGCCTCAGGGACCTGAGCGACCGCCCCTGCATCGCCGCCGTCGCCGCCGAGATCGCCGGGCGCACCCTCGGGCTCAGCCATGCCGGATACGGCGCCGCGGACGCCGACCGCGAGACCATCACCATCGAGCGCGACTGGTCGGCCCCGGGGCTCGGGGCGATCCCGCGCGAGCATCGCTTCCGCGACTACGGCTCTTACATCGAGGAGCTCAAGCGCGGCGAGACCGTCGTCATCGACGACGTGACCACTGACCCGCGCTCCTCCGGGGAGGCGGCGTCGCTGGTGTCGATCCAGGCCACCTCGCTGGTGAATATCCCGCTGATGGAGCACGGTCGCCTCGTGGCGCTGTTCTTCATGCTATGCGATCACGCCCGGACCTGGAGCGCCGAGGAGATCGGCTTCCTGCGCAACGTCGCCGACCGTACCCGCGCCGCCATCGCCCGGTCCGAGGCGGAGGCCCGACAGGATCTGCTCAACCACGAGCTCAGCCATCGGATGAAGAACCTGCTCGCCATGGTCCAGGCCATCGCGGTGCAGAGTACCCGGGGCGCCAAGGACGTCGAGACCGTGCGCGAGGTGCTCGAAAGCCGGCTGATCGCCCTCGGGCGGGCCCACGAGATCCTGCTCGGCGGCGCCGCCGACCGCGCCGGCATCGCGTCCGTGATCCGGGGTGGCGTCGGCGTCCACGACGCGGGTGGCGGCCGCTTCCGCTACGCCGGTCCGGACGTGGAGATCTCCGGGGACGCGGCCCTCGCCCTGGCGCTGATGCTGCACGAGCTCTCGACCAACGCCGCCAAGTACGGCGCCCTGTCCGTCCCCGAGGGGCATGTCGACCTGTCCTGGTCGCTGTCGGACGGGGGCGACGAGCCCTGCCTGCGCATCGAGTGGCGCGAAATCGAAGGCCCCAAGGTCGTGCCCCCATCGCGGAAGGGGTTCGGGTCGCGGCTGATAGAGCGGGGCATCACCGGGCAGGTCGGGGGCACCCTGACGCTGGACTACGCTCCGAGCGGGGTCACCTGCACCCTCGAAGCGCCGCTCCGGGACTTTCGAAAAGGCATCTGAACCGAAGCTGACATGGGCGCTCCGAGCCCATCGACTGAGCCGGCGGGACGTGCTCATGTCGCCCGGGCCTCGGATAGATGGGTTCGTAACGCCGGGTCCTACGGACGGACGGGAGCGGTCGGGTTCGCCGGGATCAATCCGCCCGCCCGCTCAGCACGAGACGCAGGGAACGGGCGAGTTCGTCGCGTCGATAGGGCTTGTTCAAGACGGTGAGCTCACCCTTTCCGATGACCTGGCCCTCGTCGAGGTTGGCCACGTACCCGGATGTCAGCAGGACCTTCAGGCCCGGACGCAGCCGCTGCGCCTCGACCGCCAATTGCGACCCGTTCATGCCGCCGGGCATCACCACGTCCGAGAACAGGATGTCGATGCGTTCCACGCCCTTGAGGTGCTCAAGCGCCTGCGCGGCGTTGCGGGCGATCACGACCCGGTAGTGGAGTTCCTCCAAGCTTTCGACGGCCATGCCCAGGACCTGCTCGTCGTCCTCGACCAGGAGGACGGTGTCACCGACACCGGCGCGTCGGAGCGGCAACAGGTTCGAGGCGCCCGCCCCCGTCTCCTCGCCGGCTGGATCGGCGGACCGGGGGATGCGGATTCTGAACGTCGTCCCGGCGCCGAGCGTGGAGTCGATGTCGACGTAGCCGCCCGCGCTCCGAGTGAAGCCGTAGACCTGGCTCAGGCCGAGACCGGTGCCCTTGCCGACCTCCTTGGTGGTGAAGAACGGCTCGAACACCCGCGCCAGGGTCTCCGGGGGGATGCCGCTTCCGGTGTCGGAGACGGATATCTCGACGTAGTCGCCCGGCGGCACGCCCCTGTCGGCCACCGATGCGGTATCAAGGCGGACGTTCCGGCTGGTCAGCGCGATGCGGGCGTTGCGGCCGCTGCCTTCCATGGCATCTCGGGCGTTGACCACGAGGTTCAGCACCGCGGCCTCGAACTGGGCCGGATCGATGCGGATCGGGTCAATGGCCGGATCGAGGTCGAAGGCGAACTCGACGGCCCCGCCCGCGGCCCGCTCGGCCAGCGGCTTGAAATCGAGGAGCAGGCGGTTCGGGTTGAGGGTCTGGGGCCGGAGCATCTGCCGCCTGGAGAAGGCGAGAAGCTGCTGGGTGAGTTGTTCGCCGCGCCGGGCGGCCCCCATCGCGGCCTCGGCCAGGCGCTTCACCCGCTCGACGTTGTCCGGCTTGCGGATCATCATGTCCAGGCCGCCGACGATCACGGTCAGCAGGTTGTTGAAATCGTGCGCCACACCTCCGGTCAATTGCCCGATGGCCTCCATCTTCTGGGCCTGGCGCAGGGCGTCCTCGGTCACGCGCTGGTCGGTCCGGTCCAGCACGATGCCGGCCATGCGAACGGGGGAGCCGTCGCCGCCATATTCGGCACGGCCCTTGGCGGCGATCCAGCGGATCGCGCCGTCCGGTCGCCTGATGCGGCATTCGACGTCGAGGATGCCGGTCTTCAGCGCCTGTTCGAAGGCCGCCTCCAAAACAGGGCGATCCTCGGGGATGGTATGGCCAAAGAAGTCGGTTTTGCCCCATGATGGGACTGGTTGGTCGTAACCGAAGATCGCGTCGTGGCGACCGGACCGACGCGCCGTGTCGTGCCTCAGGTCCAGGTCCCACGATCCCATGCCGGCGGAATCGAGGGCGAAGGCCAAGGTCTCGCGTGCGGCCTCGACCTCGCGGGTGCGTTCCTCGACGCGGCGCTCCAGGGTCTCGTTGGCGACCCGGAGTTTCTCCTGCGCCTGCTCCCGTTCGAGGATGTGCCCGCGGGCCTGGTACTGGCGCCGCCGGACCCGGAGCGCCGAAGCGACCGCGCTGGCGAGCGTCTCGGCATTGATGGGCCGTTCGAGCAGGACGACGTTGCCGAGCCGCTCGATGGTGGCCGCGGCGCGAGCCGGCCGACGCCCTGCCTGACGCGTCGCCAGCAGTATGAACGGGAAGTCCGACCATGGCGGCTGCCCGTCGATCCAGGCGTCGAGGGCCGTCGTGTCGGCATCCGCCAGGGCCTCCTCGGTCACGACGGCGGCGGCGGCGCCGTTCGTCAGGTCCGCGATCCAACCGGCGGCATCCGGGCACACCGCGACGGGCGTGCCGGACCGGTCCAGCAATCGCTGGATGACCTCCGCGTCACGCCCACGCGGCGCCAGGACCAGAATGCGGTCCTCGACCTCTAAAGAGGCCGTCACGCCGAAGGCCCGGCGGTCACACTCGCACCGTCCAGCATGGCGACCTTGCCGCCGTAGGCGGGCAACCCGGTGAGCACCCCCTGGAAGTCGTCCAGTGCCTCGCCGACCTGAAGCCCGGCGGTGGATATCCGCAACTCGCGGATGCTGCGCTCGTGCGCGTTGACCCGGCTCTTGACCACCGAGAGGGCGGTCCGCACCGAGCCCTGAGCCTCGAAGTACCGGAACAGCAGGATGCCGTCGCTGAGGTAGCTGAGGTCGATGTCGGACCGTACGTCGCCGATCACGCCGTGCTGCCCCAGCACGAGCAGGGTCGTGGCGCCCTTCTGGTTCAGGTAGCTCAGCAACTCGTGCATTTGAAGGATGAGGTATTGCTCGCCCGGCATCGCGTGGATGTACGCGTTGAGGCTATCGAGGACCACGAAGGTGGAGCGGTGCGTCTCGACCGCCTCCCGGACCTGGCAGGCGAACTCGCCGGGCGCGAGTTCGGCGGGATCGATCTGCTTGATCGTCAGGGAGCCGTTCGCGAGGTGCGGTCGCAGGTCCATGCCCAGCTGGGCCGAGCGCGCGAGCAGCGTCGCCTTGCCCTCGTCGAACAGGAAGTACGTCGCCTTGTCGCCGCGCTCCAGGGCGGTGAGCAGGCAGCGGATGGCGGTGGTGGTCTTGCCGACGCCCGCCGGCCCCATCAGCAGGGTGTTGGTCCCGGGAACGAGGCCGCCACCCGTCAGGAGGTCGAGTTCGGCGGACCCGGTCGATGCGGGCGTCGCGTCGAACTCCGCCCCGTGCTCGGTCGCGACGAGGCGCGGGAACACGTTCATGCCACCGGTGTCGAGGGTCATGTCGTGGAACCCGCCGCGGAACTTCTTGCCGCGCATCTTCACTACTGCGAGGCGTCGACGCTCGGCGCCGAACTCGCGCCTAACCTGTTCCACGACGATGACGCCGTGGGCGATGCTGTGGAGCTGGACGTCTGCAGTGTTGTCGTCGAGCATCAGCACTGTGCAGCGGCGGTTCGCGAAGAACTGCTTCAGGGCAAGGATCTGGCGCCGGTAGCGGAGCGGATTCTGGGCGAGGAGCCTGAGCTCGGACAGGCTGTCGAACACCACGAGGGACGGCTTCAGGGCGTCGACGCGCTCCATGACCTCGCGCACGGTCTCGCCGAGCTCAACCTCGGAGGGATGTAGGATCGACTGTTCGCTCTCGGGATCGAGCCCGAGCTCGTTGACGAGTTCGTAGACCTCGATCCCGTCCAGGCTCCAGCCGTGGGACGCCGCGCCCGCCTGGAGTTCGTCGGCGCTCTCCGACAACGTGACGTAGAGACCTTTCTCCCCGCGGGCGACGCCCTCCAGCAGGAACTGAAGCGACAGGGTGGTCTTGCCGGTCCCGGGCGTCCCCTCGACCAGGTAGAGGCGATGGGGCGTGAGTCCGCCGCCAAGGACGTCGTCGAGGCCGGCGATGCCGGTTGGGACGGGGTTCGGGCTGAGTGCGGACATGGACACCGTGATGCGGGGAAGGCGCATCCGGCGACGGCCCGGAACGGGGTCGGATCAGTGCCCTCGGGAGACGATACGTCTTCCGCCAACGCGGTATCGCCCGGGAGGGTCCGTGGGGATCCACAGCCGTTCGCCCAGGCGAAGAATTTCCACCGGACCGTCGACCATCGGGCAAGTGGCCCGCGCATGGACCATGGGATGATTTCATGGACCCGCGGCGACACCTCGATGGTCGAGCTTCATCGATCTCGGTTCTTTTCGTAGGGCCGAACCTGTGACCTTTCGGCCCAGGTAGATCTGGGGCGGCCGAACGACCCGGGATGTAGGCAGCCTCCCTGACCCGATGTTAATGGCCATCCAAGGGTGCCGTCCCGTAAACGTACGTCCGACAGGGGAATGCCGGATTGAAGCCAACGAACGACGCGTTGCCCGGGCCTGATCTGACCGCTTCTCGGCAGGCCCGGAGCTGGATGCCGCGTTCCAGGTCCCGCCACCCGTCGCCCGAGGCCCGCATGATCACCGCCCTGTCGTCGAGATCTCCGTTACGCCCGATGTCGGGCCTGCCGCTTGCGGCTCTTTGGTCCTGACGCGGTGAGCGACGCCCTGGCCTTCCTGGCGGGCGGCGGTGAGGCCGCCCGCATGATCCGCGAGCGCGACTGGACCGGCCATCCGCTCGGGATGCCCGAAACGTGGTCGGAGGGCTTCCGCATCGCGCTCAGCCTGGTTCTGACCTCGCCGGAGTCGATGATCCTGACATGGGGGCCGGACCTCCACTTCTTCTTCAACGATACCTACTTCCCCCTGCTCGGACCACGCCTGGAATGGGCGATGGGCGAGCGCTTCGACGTGGTCTGGGCCGACGCCTGGGAGCAGGCCAAGCCGATCATCGACGACGCCTTCGCCGGCCGCAGCCGACGCTTCGACGACCTGCCGTGGAAGCTCGGCACGGACCGGGGCGAGGCCGACACCTGGTTCTCGTTCTCCTATTCCCGCGTGCTCGACGGGGCCGGGCGCGTCGCCGGCCTCTTCATCTTCACCAACGAGACCACCGCGCGGGTGCTCGGCGACCGGGCGCTTCGCGAGAGCGAGGAGCACTATCGCCAGACGGTCGAGCTCAACCCGCAGGTGCCATGGACCTGCGACCCAGCCGGCAACATCACGTCGTACTCAAACCGTTGGCTCGAACTGACGGGCCAGGCGCCGGGTGAGCCGGACGGGGCCGGCTGGCTCAAGGCACTGCACCCGGACGACATCCCCGCGACCCTCGACGCGTTCGGCTCGGCGCTGGCCTCCGGCGAGCCCGTGGACGTGGACTATCGCCTGCGCATGGCGGCAACCGGCGAGCATCGCTGGATGCGTGCCCGCGCACGGCCGCGCCGCAACGAGGGCGGCGGCATCGTGCGCTGGTACGGGGTCGTCGAGGACGTCCACGACAGGAAGCTCGCCGAGGCCGCCCTTCGCGAGATGAACGAGACGCTGGAGCGGCGGGTGGAGGAGGCGCTCCTGCAGCGCAAGCTATGGTCCGAGGTGTTCGAGACCACCGACGCCCTTGTCGGCGCACTCGACGCCGACTTCCGGCTCCTGGCCGCCAACCGGGCCTGGATCGAGGGGTTCGAGGCGTTCTCAGGCATCCGGCCCCGGGTCGGCGACCGCATCCTCGACCATCTGGCGCATCGGCCCGGGTTGCTGGATCCCGTGCGGGAGATTTGGGGACGCGCACTGGCCGGCGAGGAGTTCACGCTCGTCGAGGCGTTCGGCGATCCCGACAGCGAGCGTCCGTACTACGAGATCAAGTTCACGACCCTGCGGGATCCGGAGGGACGCCGGATCGGCGCCTTCCAGTACGTCCAGGACGTGACCCAACGGCTGCGCGACCAGGATCGGCTGGCCAAGGCCGAGGAGGCGCTGCGCCAGTCGCAGAAGCTGGAGGCGGTCGGGCAACTGACGGGAGGCGTGGCGCATGACTTCAACAACCTGCTGACCATCATCCGCTCGTCGGTCGACTTCCTGCGCCGTCCCGACCTCTCCGAGGAGCGCCGCACCCGCTACATGGACGCGGTCTCCGACACCGTCGACCGGGCCGCGAAGCTGACGGGGCAGCTCCTCGCCTTCGCGAGGCGCCAGACCCTCAAGCCGCAGGTGTTCGACGTCGGCAGGCAGGTGGCGGCCGTGGCCGACATGCTGGACACCGTCACCGGTGCGCGCATCCGGGTGGTCACCGAGGTGCCGGACGCACCCTGCTACGTGAAGGCCGACCTCAGCCAGTTCGAGACCGCACTGATCAACATGGCGGTCAACGCGCGCGACGCGATGGACAGCGAGGGAACTCTGACGCTGCGCCTGGTCTGCGCCTGCCGGCTTCCGGACATCCGTGGCCATGCCGGGTCCGCCGGACCGTTCGCGGCGGTGTCGCTCACCGACACGGGAAGCGGCATCGCGCCCGATCAGGTCGCGCGCATCTTCGAGCCGTTCTTCACTACTAAGGAGGTCGGCAAGGGCACCGGCCTTGGGCTTAGCCAGGTCTTCGGGTTCGCCAAGCAGTCGGGCGGCGACGTCGACGTGGAAAGCACGCCTGGGCAAGGGACCACCTTCACCCTCTACCTGCCGGAGAGCGAGGCCATCGCGTCCGACGCGCCTGATCCCCAGCGCGGTGACGAGACCTTCCAGACGGGCGACGGCCAACGTGTGCTGGTCGTGGAGGACAACGTCGAGGTCGGGCGCTTCGCCACCCAGATCCTGGAGGATTGCGGCTACCGGACCACGTGGGCGGCCAACGCGGAGGAGGCGCTCGACAGGCTCGGTCCGGACGGTTCCGGGTTCGACGCGGTGTTCTCCGACGTGGTCATGCCGGGCATGGGCGGCATCGCGCTGGCGAGGCTGTTGCAGCGGCGGTTGCCTGGCCTGCCCGTGCTGCTGGCATCGGGCTACAGCCACGTCCTCGCCCAGGACGGGCTGGAGGGATTCGAGTTGCTGCATAAGCCGTACTCGGCCGATCAGCTTTCGCGCATCCTGGGAACGCTCATGGCGCGCCAGGCGGGTGCGCCCGGCATGGGACGGACGTAGGCGCGACCGGGACCCATGGTTGGCCGGAGCGTCGCCCTCAATGGCCCTTGAGGGCGACCCGCAACACGGCTTCCAGGTCCGAGACGCCGAACGGCTTCCTCAGCAGGACGGCCGAGGCGCCGACGGCGTCCTCGATGGCCGCGGTCTCGGAATATCCGCTCGCGAAGATGATCGGGAGGTCAGGTCGCCGTGTCCGGACGATCTCGGCCAGGCGGGCGCCGTTCATCCCCGGCATCGCGAAATCGACCAGCATGAGATCAGGATCGGCCCCATCCAGCACCGCGAGGCCGTGTTCCGCATCCCTCGCGGCCATCACCTCGAAGCCGAGGGTCTCAAGCGAGGTCAACAGGAACAGCCGCACGTCATCGTCGTCGTCGACGACAAGGACCTTCCTGGTGTCATAGACGGCGGCGGGAGCCTGATCGGGCCGGACTGGCTCGACCTCGGTTGCGGTGCGCACGAGCGGCAGCGCCATGACGACGGTCGTGCCGCGGGGTAGGCGTCGCTCGATCCTGGCCGTGCCGCCGGCCTGCGTGGCCATCGCGTAGACTTGGCTGAGCCCGAGACCGGTGCCCTTGCCCACGCCCTTGGTGGTGTAGAACGGCTCGAAGGCGCGTGCCGCGACGTCCGCCGGCATGCCCGTGCCGGTGTCCGAGACGCTGATCTCGACGTAGGCACCCGCCTTCAGGCTCGGATCCGCGCCGACCGTGCGTTCGGCGACCGCGATGGTGAGGTCGCCGCCCTCGGGCATGGCGTCGCGCGCGTTGATGGCCAGGTTCAGCAGCGCCATCTCAAGCTGCGTCGGGTCCGCGATCACGCCGAGGCCCGGGCGAACCTCGTCGACGGCCACGCGGACGAGTGGCCCCGCCGAGCTCAGCAGGAT
Organism: Methylobacterium sp. E-041; assembly: GCF_022829665.1. Taxonomy (NCBI): domain Bacteria; kingdom Pseudomonadati; phylum Pseudomonadota; class Alphaproteobacteria; order Hyphomicrobiales; family Methylobacteriaceae; genus Methylobacterium; species Methylobacterium sp. E-041. The sequence continues at coordinate 40,018 of NZ_JAKSYQ010000299.1, forward strand.
CTCGTGCATCCCGGCGATCAGGCCGGTCATGTCCGTGGGCCGCAGTTCGAGCTTCTGGGCGCGCGAGAAGGCCAGCAGCTGCGCCGTGAGCTTGGCGCCGCGCTCCGTCGCCTGCAGCCCGTTCCGGGCCAGACGTGCGACGCGTTCGGGGTCGTCGGGCCTCCGCAGGATGAGATCGAGGCTGCCGTGGGCGGCCTGGAGCAGGTTGTTGAAATCGTGCGCCAGCCCACCGGTGAGCTGGCCGACCGCCTCCATCTTGTGGCCTTGCCGCAGGACCTCCTCGCGCCGCAGGTCCTCGGTGATGTCCCGCCCGACCGTGTAGAAGCTGCCGCTCGCGGCGTCGGCCTCGGGCACGGCCGACCAGGCGAACGCGATGGGCGTGCCGTCGGCCTTGAGAAGCCTGACGTGGAACTGATGGACGGCCTTGCCGCCCATGATCGCGGCGACGACGTCCCCGGTGGCCGCGAGGTCGTCGGGATGGATGATCTCCGCGAACGGCCGGGCCAGCAGCTCCTCGTTCGAACGCCCGAGTTGGCGCGACCAGGCCGGGTTGATCGAGGTGAGGTAGCCGTCGAAGGTCGCCACGCCGAACAGGTCCCGGCTCATCTCGAACAAACGGTCGCGCTCCCGCTTCGCCTCCACGACCTGTCGTCGCTCGGTGGTTATCCGTGCCGTCGTCTCGGTGCAGGCGCAAAAAAGGCCAGCGACGCCACCGTTCTCGTCGGGCAGCGGCGTGTACGAGAAGGCGAAATGGGTCTCCTCGGGGTAGCCGTTCCGGTGCAGGGTGAGCACGAGGTCATCCATGTGGACAGGTTCGCCTGCGAACACGCGGTCCATGAGCGATCCGACGGCGTCGATCACCTCAGGCCATGTCTCGAAGAACGGCCGCGCGAAACCCGCCGGGTGCCGGGGGCCGAGCATCGCCGAGTATCCGTCGTTGTAGAGCAGGATGCGCTGCGGACCCCAGGCGATGAACATGGGTTGGCCCGAGTTCATCATCACCCGCACGAGGGTCGTCAGGGCCGGGGGGCAACCACCGGTCGGACCCAGCGGGGTACCGGCCCAATCCTGTCCGCGAAGGAGCCTCCCTGTCTCGCCGCCGCCAGGGAAAAGTCCGTGCATCGAGGGTGGCGACGAAGCGCTCATGGAAAGCGTCGCCCGGCGCCGCGCCGGACATGGCACGTGGGATAATGATTCCTGGTTCCGTACTTCCCGAACCTCCCAGTCACGCCACGAAGCCTGTGGTCACCGCTCTGCACTCCGAATCCTCGTGTCCCTCAACCGTGTCCCGGTCGGGTCATCAGCGTCAATCTAGACCGATCCCAACCGTTCCGGCACGGCGATGGCGAAACAAGGGAGCGCTAAGGCACCGCCTCACAAGTCACCTGGTCGTCACACCGATGGACTTCACCAGGGATCCAACCGCCGCGCACCAGGATTTCGTTTCGCCCGTCTAGGCGTCCCGACGCGGTCGCAGTTCCACGACGTTGGGCCCGTCGTTCGCGGACTTCGCCGAGGAGCCGAGAACCTCGGCGACCTTGCGCGCGAGTTGCTCTCGCTTGAACGGCTTGCCGATGAGGTGGACCCCGTCGTCGAGGCGTCCGTGGTGGACGATGGAGTTCTCCGTGTAGCCGGACATGAAGATCACCTTCACCTCCGGGCGGATCGCGGCGATGCTCTCCGATAGATCACGTCCGCGCACCTTGCCGGGCAAAACCACGTCGGTCAGCAGCAGATCGACCTTCGAAGCGTGGAGCCCGAACATCCGCAGGCCCTCCTCGCCGTCGGCCGCCTCCAGTACCCGGTAGCCGAGGTCGGAGAGGATCGCACAGGCGATCTCGCGCACCGCCGCCTCGTCCTCGACCACCAGCACCGTTGCCGATCCTCGCGGCAGGTCGATGGGGGCGGACGTGCGGGTCGCGACAGCCTCGACGGCCTTCATGGCGCGCGGCAGGTAGATCTTCACCGTCGTGCCCTGGCCGGGCTCGGAGTAGACCTTCACGTGCCCACCGGACTGCTTGACGAACCCGAACACCATGGCGAGGCCCAAGCCCGTGCCCTTGCCGTCCGGCTTGGTCGTGAAGAACGGTTCGAACACCCGCGCCACGACCTCGCGCGTCATGCCGTGGCCGGTGTCGGAGACCGCCACCATGGCGTAGTCGCCTGGCGTCACCTCGATATTGTCGCTGGCGTACGCCTCGTCCAGCACCTTGTTGCCGAGCTCGATGGTGAGGCGGCCACCCCCCGGCATCGCGTCGCGGGCGTTCAGGGCGAGGTTGAGGACGGCGCTCTCCAACTGCGCCGGGTCTGCCATTGCGGGCCAGAGCCCTGCAGTCTCGACGTAGCGCACGTCGATGTGCTCGCCGAGCGTGCGGCGCAGGAGCGGCACGAGGTCGGGCATGGTGGCGGCTAGGTCGATGGCGGCCGGGGCCAGCGGCTGCTTCCTGGCGAAGGCCAGAAGCTGGCCGGTCAGCGTCGCCCCGCGCTGGGCCGCCCAGGCCGCGCGCTCGATGCGCTGCTGCAGCTTGGGGTCGTCGCTTATCTTGGCGCGCACGAACTCAAGGTTCCCGACGATGACCTGCAGCAGGTTGTTGAAGTCGTGCGCGATGCCCCCGGTCAACTGCCCGATGGCCTGCATTTTCTGGGCTTCCCGAAGGACGCCCTCGGCCTGGACGCGCTTGGTCATGTCGGAAAGGGTCAGCACGAACCCGCCGTCCGGCATCGGGGTGCGCCGGATCTCAAGGTGGTGGCTGTCGGCGCGCTCGCGCTCGTAGGTGACCGCCTCGCCGGGCCTTTGACTGCCGTGCCGGACCTGGTCCTCGGTTTCCAGAGCCGGTCGGCCCGGCTCTGCCGTGTGCTCGACGAAGGCGGCGTAGGTGGTGCCCGGCCGCACCATCGCCTTAGGCAGGTCGAGAAGGACCTGGAAACAATGATTCCAGTTCTTGAGCTTCTGGTCGGGTCCGAAGACGCCTACGCCCTGGCTGAGGCTGTCGAGGGTGGTGCGCAGGCGCAGGACGAGATCGCCATGGGTGATCTCCGCTTTGTGGGACCGCGACCATGCTTGGTTCAGGAGGCGTGCCGCGGCCAACAGGATGAGGATGGCGAGCCCGGAGCCGCCGATGACCATCCAGCGCACCCATCCGGCGCGGGCGTCGTTCTGGGCGACGCGTTCGGCGAGCAGCTTCTCCTCGTCCGCGAGCATCGCCGCAAGGGATGTCTCCGCATCCCTCATGTACGCCTTGCCGGCATCCGAGTTGACGATGCGCAGGGCCGTCTCCAGACCGGAATCCCGGCGGGCCTGCACTGTCTGGGCGAGCTCCTCCAGCTTGTGCTGGATGACGGGGGCGAGGTCGCGCAATCGTTGCTGCTGGACCGGATTGTCGGCGGTAAGCTTCTGCATCTCGCCCTGAAGCACGCCGATGCTGTCGCGGGCGGCGTCGTAGGGCGCGAGGTATTCGTCCTTGCCGGTCAGGACGTAGCCACGCTGGCCGGTCTCGGCGTCGCGCAGGGCGATGGCGAGGTCTTTCAGCGTGCCGAGGACGTCGTAGCTGTGCTGCGACCACTGCCGCGCGTCACGGGAGGCGTTGAGCCGCTCCCAGGTCATAGCGCCGACGAGGGCGAGGATGGCCAGCAGGACCGCAAGGATCAGGACGTTGGCGCGGGCGACGAGGTGCTTGGTCATGCCGTCCTTCCCCGTTCGCCGCCCATGGCCACCGACAGGGACCCGGACCTCGAACCCGGTCAAATGACCTCGGGGAAGGCGGGCGCTCGGAAGCCTACGCGTCGTTCATAGCACAGGGCCTAGCGATTGGATGGGAATTACGAGCTTGGGAAAACGTCGGGCAATGATGTCTCCGAACTCGCGGGGCTGAGCGTAGACGAACGTTCGATGTCGGTCGCGGACCAAGGCTGCCACCGTAATCGAGAGGCTCGCGCGTCCGCCTACCGGGGGATGCCCAACGATGGACACAAGGCTCCGGCGTGATCGGCTTGCGTTCCGAGATCCGTGAGACGTCCATGACTACCGTCGCCGACGTTACCCCACGCTCGAACGCCCTTCCGGGACCGAGAACCCGTTGCCTCAGCCGGCGCCTGTTCGGTGCGATGGCCCTGGCGGCGGGTGCAGGGGGCTGGCTCCCGTCCGTGCCGGCAGAGGCGCTGCCGGCGTCCGCCGAGGCACGGTTCATCGACTTCGAGTGGGTCGACCCGTCACGTGACCGAAAGGTACCGGCGCGCCTTTACTGGCCGGCCGGCTCGACCCGGGGGCCGGTCCCGCTGATCGTCTTCTCCCATGGCCTCGGCGGCTCGCGGAAGGGCTACAGCTACCTCGGCGAGGGATGGTCGGCGCAAGGAACCGCCAGCCTGCACATCCAGCATGTCGGCAGCGACCAGACGCTGTGGGAGGGCAACCCGATCCTGCTTCTCGACCGCCTCGACGGCGCGGCGGACGAGCGCGAGGCCATCGAGCGGACGCGGGACGTGAGCTTCGGCCTCGACCGCCTGCTCAGTCGCGAGAATCCCTTCCATGCCGCCATCGACCGGAAACGCATCGTCGCGGCCGGTCACTCCTACGGGGCGAACACCACCCTGATCCTCACCGGCGCCCAGGTGATCCGTGACGGGAAGCCAATCGGATACCGGGACCCGCGCTTCACGGCGAGCATCGTGATCTCGGCCCCGCCCTTCTACGGCGAGACCGACCTCGCGGCGGTTCTGGCAATGGTCGACGTTCCCACCCTTCACGTGACCACGACAGAGGACACGATCCGCATTCCCGGCAGGTTCTCGCCGGTCCAGGATCGCATCGACGTCTTCAACGCCATTCCCACGGAGAAAAAGGCCCTCGTCGTGTTCCAGGGCGGTTCGCACAGCGTCTTCACCGACAGGTCCCTCAGGAACGGCGGGCCGCTGAACCCCCTGGTCAAGCGTGCGACGATGGAAGCTGGCTTGGCGTTCCTCGATCTCGTGCATCGCTCCGATCCCGCTCCGATGGATCATTGGAGCGTCACTTGGAAGCCGATCCTGGCCGCGGCACCGGTACCTTTCCTGGTTCCTGCAAGGCATGCGGACCGTCGACGTCGCACCTGATGTCCGTGCTGGGTCCTTCGCCCGTGACCTGGTTGACGTCGCGGCGAGCTATCGTCCGGCCCAGGGTAATCTTAGGAGATAGACCTCACAGTCGCCTTCGGAAGGCAATTCCAACTTGGGATAGGCCAGCCTGAGAGACTTCGGCCTGATGATCCCCTCCATCCATCCACGAGACCTCATCGACCGACTCGACGCCGTTTCGTGCAGGGCGACTTGGACCATACTGGCGGCCTCGTGCTTTGCCTTCGTCGTCTTCGATTGGCTCGTCCCGGAGGTGGGAACGGGGCCCCTGTACATTCCGCTGATCGCACTGGCCGGTTGGCGGCTTGGCGCCAGGGCGGCATGTGCCGTCGCATTCGTCGCCGCCTTCCTCAACATCCTCCCCCTCCATGGGGTCGACGCCGGCATGTCCGCCATCGGGGCGGTGGCGCGGGGCATGGTGCGGCTCGGGGCCTACGCCTTCGTCACGGCCACCGTCTGCGGCCTGCGGCGGGTCCACGACCGTGAGAGGTACGCGGCGCGGCACGATGCGCTGACAGGTGCCCTCAACCGCTTATCGTTCGAGGAGCATGCCCGCCATGTCCTGGAACGATGCGCAGCGGACGGTACGGTGACGGTGCTTGCCCTCGCAGACATCGACGGCTTCAAGTCCGTCAACGACACGTTCGGGCACGCGGAAGGCGACGCAGTCCTTCGCAGGTTCGCCGAGGCCGGCATGGCGGCAATCGGTGAACGCGACCGTTTCGGACGGCTGGGGGGCGACGAATTCGTCCTGCTGCTGCAGGCGAGGACCGTTGCGGCCGCCGAGAGCCGGATCGCGACCGTCCATCGCCGCCTCTGCGACGGGCTGAAGGGATCGCCCCATACCATCGGCGTTAGCCTGGGGGCGCTCGTCGTACGGCTGGGGGCGAACCTGGAATGGCCCGAGGCCGTCCGCGAGGCCGACCGCCTCATGTACGTCGCGAAGCGCGCCGGGACGGGCGGTTTCCAGATCGGGACGTTCGCGGAAACCACCGTGTCGGCGATGCCCTCGTCCCGGGCATCATCCACGTCCACCGAGGGGACCAGCGAGGACCGATCCGCAATTGACCCGATCCGCGCATGGATCCCGGGCCTTGCCTCGGAGACCGCCGCGTGACCGCTCCGATGCCTCGCCTGTGGGTGTTCTCCGACCTGCATCAGGACTGTCCGGAGAACGCCTGGGACCCCGTCGTCCATGCGCCGGCTAGCGGCTTCGACGTAGCCGTCGTCGCCGGGGACGTTCACATGCCGTTGCTGAGGGCCCTGGAATGGCTCAGCGAGCGCCTGCCCGGTTTGCCGTTGGTCTACGTCCCCGGCAACCATGACTTTTGGTGGGACCGCGGGGAGGAGCGCTACACCATCCAGGACCAGATCGAGCGGGGTCGCGAACGGGCGGGAACCCTCGGCATCCACCTGTTGATGGACGATGCCTGCTTGATCGGCGGCGCCCGCTTCCTGGGCGGGACGCTCTGGACGGACTTCCGCCTCGGATCCTTCGGACTCACGCACGCCTTCCGTTCCGCGCAGGGTCGCGACGGCATGGTCGATTACCGCCGCATCCGGACCGGCCGACGTTCCCGTGACCGGATCGAGCCGGATGAGGTGTTCGCCATGTACCGGGCGTCCCACGCCTTCCTCGACGCCGAACTCGCCCGCCCACACGACGGCCCGACCGTGGTCGTGACCCACCATGCGCCGCATCCCGACAGCCTGCCGTCGCGGTATGCCCACCTCGCCTGGTGCGATGCCTCCGACCTGACGGACCTGATCGAGCGGCATGCACCTGGACTCTGGGTCCACGGGCATGTTCACCGCCACGCCGATTACCTGGTCGGACGAACGCGCATCGTCTGCAATGCACGAGGACATATCGACGAGAGTTCCGGTTTCCTGGCCGATATGGTCATCGACCTGCACTGCCCTCCGATTGCGTAGCGATCTAAGGGTGCCGTCACGTCGCGGGGGCATGGCGGCGTCGTGGCTATCCGCCTGTCGTTCCTAGGCTTTCAATGGAACAAAACGGCATCGAGGCGCCTATCCCTGGACCTTGGCCGCCAGTCACGGAGGCTTCATGGCCGCCCGAAATCCCGTTCGATCCGGGAAGCCGCCCGCAGGTCGCCGGACCGCTGCACCCCGCAAGGCCGCCACGCGGCCGTCGACGCTCGCGCGGACAGCCGCCCCGGGCAAGCCCGAGGTGCGGATCTTCGTCTCCTACAGCCATGTCGACGCCAACGAGCGCGCCAGGCTTGAGACCCACCTCGCCCCGCTGAGGCGGGACAACGTCACGACCTGGTTCGATGGCGACCTGAACGCCGGGGACGCGTTGGATGCGAACATCGCCCGTGAACTCAAGAAGGCGCACATCTTCGTCGCCCTGCTGAGCCCGAGCTACCTCAACAGCCACTATTGCTGGTTGCTGGTCAATGCGTTGCGGTACCGGGAATGAGGTCGCTACCCGACCGCTCGCGCTCCCGCCGCGGCGGGTGGGCCTAGCCGTCCGAGGCCAAGCCTGTCCACCAACGCCGCCATCGCCTCGTCGGCGGCCCTCTGCCCGCTATCGTGGGCCCCGTGGGCAGTCGTGAAATCGAACGGGTGCGTCGCCTCGCCCGCGAAGAAGAGGCGATCCTCGAAGGGGCGGGCCAGCTGTGCCCGTGCCTGGGATCGGCCCGGCAAGGCGCAGCTATACGCGCCGCCGATGGACGCCATCCGGCTCCAGGACGTCGCAGCGAGCGGCCGGATCGCCGACGCCACGTCGCTGCCGAACAGGGCGGCCAACTCCGCCGAGACGAAGGCGAACCCGGCTGCCGGGCCCTCTTCCTCGACGATGCGGGCCCCGTCACCCCCGAGGAACGCCTCGATCACCGGCCACCCGTTCGGGCGGATGGAATAGGCGGCGGCCCTTGAGTCGTGGAGGTTGCCGTAGGCATGCGAGTCCGGCTCGAACGCGGCGTCACGCACGATCTCCAGGAACAGCTTCTCGTTGCGGCCGAGCGGCAGGCCGGCGGCAGCCTCGCGCCAGGGTTCGGTCCCAGCGGGAAGACGGATCGCGTCGCCGGCCAGGACCGCGGTCGAGACCGTGAGGATGGCGGCCCCGGCGCGGACGATGCCGGCGCGGGTGGTGACGGCGACGCCGTCCGCCGTCAGGTCGATCCGCTCGGCTGGGGTGGCGAGGCGCAACGTCGTCGAGGACGGCAGGCTGGCGGCGACCAGCGTGCCGTAGCCGAGCGGCAGGTGCCAGTTCCGGCCCGACGACGCATCGTCGTAGGCCAGGTAGTCGGCGGCGGAGATCTGCTCGGGCGCAACGCCGCTCATGAAGCCGGCGATGGCCCGCACGTAGGCGTTAGAGGTGCCGCCTGGCTCAAGGGCATCGCTTGCCCGGTCGCTGCCCGCCGCCACGGCGCGGAGCCGCTCCTCCCAGTCGCCGAACGCTTCCTGCGCCGCTTCCTGGGCGTCCTCGTCCTGGGTAATGCCGGGGTGCGCCTTCGACCACGGCGGCTCGCCGCGGTCGACCGGGAAGCCCGACGCCTCGGCGATGCCGACCCATGCGTTGCGGTCGCCCGAGTGGAGCCATTCGCAGCCGAGGTCGAGCGAATAGCCTCCCAGGTCCTGCGTGTAGGCGCGGCCTCCGAGGCGCGACGACGACTCAAGCAGCAAGGCCGATGCGCCATGGACCGCAAGCCGCCGCGCCGCCCCGATACCGGCGGCGCCTCCCCCTACGATGATGACGTCGAACCCATTGCCCATGGCCCAAAGGTGAGGTCGACCGACATGCCTTCCAAGGTTCGTGCGGCAGTCGCACAGCACCGGAGCCGGATTTGATCTTCGGACATGCCGTACCGACTTTGCGTCTCGGAACCGGCCGGCATTGTGCATCAGTCCGTCCGCCATGACGGTCAGGACCGGGCGAACGCCGGGGATGCCAAACGGCGCGCCGGCATCGCAATATTTAGGCGGCCCTGGCGGTCACCTTCGCGTAGGTCCCCGTCGCGACCTGCTCTTCGAGCTGTGCCTTGAAGTCGGCGATGCCGAGGACCTGGACGGGATCGCCGGAGTCGTCGAGGAACTCGTAGAGCGCGTCCTCGATGTTGCGGTTGCTGAAGAACACGATGGCGTCCTCGTCGCCGCCGCCCTCCATGTGAGGGTCGCCGTTCGCCACGCCCGAGACGTAGCTGCCCGTTGGGCGCGTCTCCTTATGCGTGCCGTCCTCGCGGTAGAAACGGAGCTCGCCCTGCATCACGAGCGTCACGTACGGGCTCTTGTGCCGGTGCAGCATCACCTTCTGGTTCGCCGCGAACTTGAACACGACGTCGACGATGCGGTTCTCCTCGTCGACCTTGTAGACGAAGAACGCGATGTGCGGCAGCCAATCCAGCGTCCGCCAGGTGATGTTGCTCTCGTCGAACATGGGCTTCGGCATCCCGTTTCCTTCCGTTGTCCCCTCCGGCCGCTCATGGGCGGCGCACGGCTTTCCGCCGCATCGGATGGTTTGACCTGGGGGCAACGTCCCGCACGACGGATCGATGCGGCGGCCCTTCCGGTCAAGCGAACCTGCCGCATGAAGTAGTAGGTAAAGGCGGACATTCAGACCGCGTGTCGGATGACCGCCAGCACCGTGACGAGCGTGCCGACCGACCGTCGAAAGCCGACCCTTCTCGGGTCCGCACTCAGCTCAATCCAGCCGTGGCGTCAGATCCTCATGCGGTCGATCAGGACCCTGAGACCGCCGGAGACATGCCTCCGGCTCGGGTAGTAGAGGAACAGGTCGCCCTTCACGGGGCACCACGCCTCCAGGCATAAGCCCAGGGTCCCGGCATCGAGGAACGGCCTGGCGCGATCCTCCCAGACGTAGGCGAGACCGCCTCCCTTGGCGGCGACCTCGATCATCAGTTGCTGGTCGTCGAGGGTGATCGGGCCGTCGACCTCGACCTCGATGGCCTCGCCGTCCCGTTCGAACCGCCAGTTGAACATCTTGCCGCTGGGGAAGCGGTACCGGATGCCGATGTGGCGGGCGAGGTCGCGCGGGTGCTCCGGGCGAGAGTTCCTGCTCAGGTATTCCGGCGAGCCCACCACGACGAGACGCTGCACCGGCCCGATCCGGACGGCGACCATGTCCCGGGACAGCACCTCGCCGAACCGGATGCCGGCATCGAAACCTTCCTCGACGATGTCGACCAGGCTGTCGGTGGCCACGACGTCGAGGTTCAGACCTGGGTTCTCCGCGATCAGCGGGACCATGACGTCGCGCAGCAGGAAAGGGGCAATCGAGGTCGGCAGGTTGATCCTGACGGTGCCGAACGGGGTCTCCCGGAAGGTGTTCAGGCTCTCCTGCGCCCTCGCGATCTGCTCGAAGGCGGGTGCGAGCTCGGCGAGAAAGCGTTCGCCCGCATCGGTCAGGGCGACGGACCGGGTCGTGCGCTGGAGCAGCCGAACGCCGATGCGCTCCTCAAGGCTGCGGATGGCGTGGCTGACCGCGGAGGAAGCGACGCCGCGCTCCGTTGCGGCCTTCCGGAAGCTGCGATGCCTGGCGACCGCCAGGAAGGTCGACATCTCACCGAGTTCGCTCGCGCGCATTGTTCTATCTCATTCAGCACCGCGCGCAGTAACTAACAGCTTATCGCAACAGTCGCCCACCCGTAGGTTCAGGTCAGCAGCCGATCCCCGATCCGTGGGAATGGCATCGGCGATGGCCGGCATCGGCGGGGAACGATCATGGACCTTGGATTGAACGGCAAGACGGCAGTGGTGACCGGCGCGAGCCAAGGGCTGGGAAGGGCCATCGCCAAGACCCTGGCGGCCGAGGGTGTACGGGTGTTCGCGACCGCCCGGGACAAGGACTTGCTGGCGAGCCTCGTCGCGGAGGTGGTGGACGCCGGCGGCATCGCCCCGGTCACCTTCGAGCAGGACTTCGTTGCCTTCGACGGGCCGGGACGGATCGCGGAGGCGGCGCTGTCGGCGCTCGGCCACGTCGACGTCCTCGTCAACAACGCCGGCGGGAGCCGTCCAATGGCCATCGACGCCCCCGAGGAGCAGTGGGTCGAGGGTATGACCCTGAATTTCGACCGTCACCGGCAACTCACCCAGGCCCTCCTGCCGAACTTCCTCAGCCTCAAGGCGGGATCGATCATCAGCATCTCGGGCAACCTGGAGCCGGAGGTGGTGAACGCGGCGATGGTGGCGAAGGCAGGCCTGGTGGTCTGGTCCAAGGGGCTCTCGGAGCAGCTCGGCCCGCACGGCGTGACCGTGAACTGCGTCCAGCCCGGCCTCATCGATACGGCCCAGATCCGCCGGCTCTACCCCGGCGACGAGCGGCGCAAGTTCGCGGAACGGGAGATCGCCCTGCGGGACTTCGGGAAGCCGGAGGACGTGGCCAACGCGGTCACCTTCCTGGCCTCCCCGAAGGCCGGATACGTCACCGGCATCGTCCTCACGGTCGATGGCGGCATGCGGCGGTATTCCTTCTGACACTCCGGCGTCACCCGGACCGCTTCAGGCGGTCGTTCATCCCATCCCAGGACAAGGAACAGCCCATGTCGCGCATCGTACGATTCCATGAGATCGGTGGTCCCGAGGTCCTCAAGGTCGAGGATGTCGAGGTGCCCGCTCCCAAGGCCGGCGAGGTCCAGATCCGGGTGAAGGCCATGGGTCTGAACCGCGCCGAGGTCATGTTCCGGACCGGCCAGTACGTCACCCAGCCGACCTTTCCCGCCACCACCGGCTACGAGGCCGCGGGCCTCGTGGAGAGGATCGGCCCCGGCGTCGAAGGCTTCTCGGTCGGCGACAAGGTCAGCGTCGTGCCCTGCTTCGTGCTGGGCGAATACGGCCTGCACGGCGAGCTGGTGAACGCCCCGGCCTTCGGCGTGGTCAGGCACCCGCAGAGCCTGTCGTGGGAGGACGCCGCCGCGACCTGGATGATGTTCGTCACGGCCTACGGCGCCCTGGTCGACATCGCCAGGATGCAAAAGGGCGACGTGGTGCTGATCCGGGCGGCCTCGTCCAGCGTGGGGCTCGCTGCCATCCAGATCGTCAACATGCTCGGCGGCGTTTCGGTCGCGCTCACGCGGGGTAGCTCGAAGCGGGAGACGCTCCTCGCGGCGGGGGCCCAGCACGTCATCGCCACGTCCGAGCAGGACCTCGTCGCCGAGGTCAGGAGGATCACCGAGGGCAAGGGCGCCCGCATTGCCTTCGACCCGGTCGGCGGGCCCGAGGTCCCGAAGATCCTCGATGCGCTCTCGCACCTCGGCATCTTCTTCCAGTACGGCGCGCTCGACGTCGCCGACGTGCCGGTGCCGGTCCTGTCACTCCTCGGGAAGAACCTCACCATCCGGGGCTACCAGCTTTTCGAGATCACCACGGACCCGGAGCGGCTGGAGCGGGCCAAGGCGTTCATCGTTGAGGGGTTGGCCTCGGGCGCGCTGAGGCCCGTCATCGCGCGGACCTTCAAGCTCGATGAGATCGTGGAGGCGACCCGCTTCATGGAGAGCAACGAGCAGGTCGGGAAGATCGTGGTCACCGTCTGACCGACCGACGCTGAACCAAACAGCGGATACGGCCTCCTACCAGCGAGGCCGTATCGCTCGAAACCCGAACGCCCGGTACGGGTCGTCGTGATCGCCGCCACTCCGTTTCGTGCCAGTTCGCCCAGGCCCGGAAAGGTCCCGGCCCATCGACAAGCACATGGTTTACGAAACGTTGATTCCGACAGCGGGCATAGGGAAGCGCTTCCCGTTGCCCGCTGCCCTCAGAGTCGCGAATCCCCACGATGACAGAACACCTCGGATACAGGCATGACGCCCATCGCAGCCCGGCGGAGCCTTCGCCAACGCTTACCTACCCGACGACTGGGTGGGGTCCGACATAGGCAAGGGAAGCCCTGAGGGCGTGCCGTCCGGGACGTAACCACGTCAGGAGAGGAGGGCGCCGACCCCGGAGACGATACCGCTCGCGATGACGCCGCCGCCGGCGCGCATGCCCAGGTCCTTGATGACCGCGAGCGCCTTTCCGACCTTCTTCCCGTCGGGGTTCGCCTTGCCCGCCTCGGCCTGCGCCTCCGCGACGACCTCACGCATCTCGTCCCTGACCGAGGACGGCAGATGTGCGATCAGGCCACTCGTCTCGGCCAGGAAATCACGGACCTTCCTGACGTCCATGCCGCCGTCGGACGTCTGGTTCGCGGCAATCGTGTTCGTGCCGCCGGAGACGTTGCCGGCGACGCCGATGGACTGGTTCTGGGCGATGAAGTTCTGGGTCACGCTGTAAGCCTCCGTCCGCTCCGATGCGGTGAACATGGTGCCGTCGCCGAGGACGCCGGCGCTCTCAAGCGCAATCGTCCAGTCGAGGATCAGCCGACGGACCTGCGACAGTGACCGCCAGGCATCGATGTTCTGGATGCGGAACCTCGTGTGGAAGGTCATCCTGCTGTCGAACTCGGCGAGCGTCACCGGACCCGCGGACATCGTGAGGAACCCGGCCTTCGACATGACCAAGAGCTCCTCCAGGTCGTAGACCGATTGCATCATCGGGATCGGAGGCGCGCCACCCTCGTGGATGAGGGGGCGCCACCCATGCACCGGGTTGAGGAACTCGTGACGCCCCGGGACCCAGCGGTAGTCGGGCAGGTCCTCGACCGCGGCGTAGCCGTCCGTCTCCCTGTCGAGCCAGTCCGGCACGCCGGGCAACGAAAGCCTCCGAGCCGCGATCCGCGCGCGGCTCAGGATACTGGCCAACGGCACGTTCCGATCCTGGGCCTCGGACTGGATCCTGAGGATGATCGATTGATGCACGGCTGCGGTACCACCGGCTTGAGGATGTGCCGCCGCATCGCGTCCCGGGGCACGGTCTCGAACGAGGCGTCGCAACGCGACGATCATTGCACGCGTCCAGGGTTCGATCACGGGGTAAGCTTAAGGAACAAAACGGGTTCAGAAGCCTTAACCCAAACATTCGGCTGAGGTTGTCATCGGCCAAGGACTTTATGTGGAAAGCTTTCAAGCCGAGGCATCGAGCGGTCGACGGTCGTCGGGGATAGCCGATGAAGTGCGAGATCGAGTTCCTGCCGGTAGGCGATGCATCGAAGGCCGGTGACGCCATCGTCATCCGGTACGGCGAGCCCCACGACTACAAGCTGATGCTGGTCGACGGCGGGCATGCCACGACCGGCGATCAGATCGTCGGCCATCTCAGGCGGTTCTTCGGGCCCGGTCCGGTCCTGGAGCACGTCGTCCTGACCCATGCCGACGGCGATCACGCCTCCGGCCTGCGCACGGTCTTCGAGCAGATCCCGGTTCTAAACCTATGGATGCACGCCCCCTGGCTCCATGCCGCCGAGGCGTTGCCGCTGTTCGCGAACAAGTTGACGACCGGCGAAAGTCTTACCCGACGGATCAAGGGCGAGTACGACATCGTCTCGGACATCTACGACCTCGCCGATAGGCGGGGGTGCGCCATACGCCCAGCCTTCGCAGGCAGTGACATCGGACCCTTCCGCGTTCTGTCGCCGGACCTATGGACCTACCTCCATCTGCTGCCCCAGTTCGAAAAGACGCCGGACCCCGACCAGCCTGCCATCGAGCGCCAGGGCCTATGGATCGGCAAGTCCAGCCCGGCGACCCGCCTGTTCGAGTCGGTGAAGGCGTCCCTGCAGAGCTGGACGACCGAAACCTGGGACAGGGAGCGTCTCAGGGACGGCGGCATCACCAGCGCCAGCAACGAGTCGAGCGTCGTCCTGTACGGCTCATTCGAGGGTGGCCCGGTCCTGCTGACGGGCGATGCCGGCGATCGCGGGCTGGGATGGGCGGCGGAAGCAGCCGTTCGGATGGGCCTTCCTCTCCAGGGCTTCCAGATGGTGCAGGTTCCTCATCACGGCAGCCGCAGGAATTCCGGTCCGACCATGCTGAACCGCATCCTCGGCCCAATCCAACCCCATCACGCCCCGACGCGGTTCTACGCCTACGTTTCGGCCCCGACCGACGACAGCAAGCATCCGCGCAACATCGTGCTCAACGCCTTCGCCCGCCGCGGTGGCTACGTCATCGCCACGCAGGGCTCGTCCAAGGTCCATTGGGGCGGCTTCCCGGTCCGGCCCGGTTACACCGCGGCCGCCCAGGTCCCGTTCTTCGACCGCGTGGAGGAGTACACGTGAGCAAGGGGTCGACGTCCAAAGCCCTGAAGGACGCGAACCGGCCGAAGCTCTGGACGACCATCGCCGCGAACGTCGCCGTCCTCTATGCCTTCTCGCAGTACGAGGCCGTGTCGGCCGCCGGTCTCAAGGGCGTGGTCGCGGGCGCCACCAGCCTCGTCCCGCTGTCGTTGGCCCTCATCCTCACCACCGTCGCCAACGGCCTGCTGAGCGACGACATCAAGACCCGGCTGGTCTTCCTGCGTTGGAAGCATGCATTGCCCGGCCATCGGGCGTTCAGCGTGTTCGCCGTCTCCGATCCCCGCATCGACCTCGACGGCCTGAAAAAGCTGCTGGGCAAGGACTGGCCGACCGACCCCGTGGCCGAGAACCGGATGTGGTACCGGCTCTTCAAGGACAGCGAGAACGACCCGGCGGTCCTCTACAGCCACGGCGAGTATCTCTTCACCCGCGACTATACGGGGTTCGCCGCGATGTGCCTGATCGGGCTGGGCGCGGCCGCGGCCTTCATGATCGAGCCGCCCACGGTCCTGATGGCCTATCTCGGCTGCCTGCTGCTGCAGTTCCTCGTGGTCCGGCACACCGCGGCCACCTACGGCGAGCGCTTCGTCTGCACGGTGCTCGCCAGGAAGGCGGCAAGACCCCTCAAGCAGCCCGCTTCGACGACGAGGCGCGATCCGAAACCCGGGAAGGCGACCTGACGTTCACCCGGCCTTGCGGACCAGGGTGCCGTCCGGAGCCACCTCGAAATACTTTCCGTGCTTCTTCCGGCCAAGCATCTTCTTCTTCAGGGTGTCCTCGTCGAGCGGCTCCTTGTGCAGCCTCGCCCCGCGAAGCACCGACTCCCGCATGCCTGCGAGGATCTCGTCCAGCGGCCGCGATCCGCCGACCGGCATCGTCTCCGCCACCTCGACCATGACCCGGTCCCAGAACTCCTCCGCACGTATCCGGTCCAGGCGCCTCCGCATCTGCTCGTTCTCGGCCCGCAGCTTCAGCACCTCGGCCGCCTCCCGTGCCAGACGGATGTTCTCCTCCCTTAGGAAATCGCATTCCGTCAGCGCGTCGTCGCGGATCTCGTCGTTGGCCCGGAGCCTGGCCTCCAGTTTCCTGCGGTCGTTCTCCAGGAGCTTCGCCTGGCTCGCCTGCGCGGCCTCGACGACCGCCCGCGTGAACGCCACGAGCTCGCCCTGCACCGCCTCCGGCAGGTCGTTCACCACCAGCCGCGGCCGGTAGTCCCGATCCGACTTCCACTCGCGCAGGATCGGCCCGACAATCCGGTTGGTGCCGCCGTTCGGCAGCGCGGCGATCAGGTTGCGCAGGCTCACGCGCTTCCGGGCGGCGAGCAGCTTGTCGCACGCCCGGTAGATCATCGCCTCGTAGATCGCGTCCTTGCCCGCCATCGCCCGCACTCCCTCTCGACAAGAGGATGTGGCCAACATGGTTAATGATTCTGAAAGGTGGGGACGCAGGCACGGGGAAGCGCGTCCCGGTGCCCGCTGCCCTCGGAGTCGCGAATCCCGGCCCCCGAGCCCTGTGGATCCGAGGGTTCGGCCTTGCCTATCGGCACCGGCCAGGCCACGGTCGCCAACCTTCTCGGAGACCCACGATGATACGCGCGCGCCAGCACCCGACCGACTGACCCCGAGGTGCCGCCACGCGTGACGCCTCGTTCCCACGAGGCTCCCGTGTCACGCCAACTCTTCGTCTCCGATACCCATTTCGGCCACGCCGCGATCCTCTCGGACCGCATGCCGTTCCGCCGCCCCTTCGCGTCCATCCAGGAGCATGACGAGGCCCTGGTCGCCAACTGGAACGCCGCCGTCCGCCCCGGGGACACGGTCTGGCACCTCGGCGACTTCTCCTTCAGCTGCACCGAACAGCGTGCCCGCGCGATCTTCGAACGCCTCAACGGAAAGCGGTTCCTGGTCCGGGGCAACCACGACCGCATCGGATCGCGGATGCCGTGGGACGGACCCGTCGTCGACGTCGCGCACGTGAGGGTTCCGGAACCATCGGGGCACGTCCAGGGAATCTGGCTCAGCCACTACGCCCACCGCGTCTGGCCCCGGATGAACTACGGCGAGCTCCACCTGTACGGACATTCGCACGGCAGCCTACCGGGGACGGCGGCCAGCACCGATGTCGGCGTCGACTGCTTCGGCTTCAGGCCCGTCACCCTCGACGAGATCCGCGTGCGCCTCGCGGAGAACGCCCAGGCCGCCAACGGCGTGCCGTAGGCGCCACCGTTGGCCGGCCGTCGGGTAATCGGATCGAAATGCCTTCCGTCCAGGCTGTCGGCATGGCCAGTTTCCGCACCGTCCGCCTCACCACGATGATGCATCCCCTCGGGCCCGACCTGAGGACGGTGCCCGTTCCCATGGTGCTGCAGGTCCGCTCCCTCAGGGATGCCGACGAGCTCGAACGGCACCCGATCTGGATCGCCGCGGACCTGACCCCGTTCGGACGGAAGTTGCCTCGGTCCCGCAACTTCAAGGCCCGCGAGATCCGCCATCCCGGCGAGACCGAGGCCAGCGCACTGATCGTCACGTTCGCGGCCAAAGGAGAGGCGAGGCAAAGGAAGCAGCAGGTGATGCCCGGGCGCCCGATCTGGGAGGACCAGATGAGCTTCATCGTCCAACCCGGCAAACCCGGCATCACCTGGCAGGGCGGCGTCGAGCCGGCCACCCAAAGCTACATCGACCACCTCGTCTGCCCCGACGAGTACGGACCGAACCGGCAACTGAAGCCGCTGACCCAGGAAGAGCTCGACGAATATCGCGAGCGGGCCGCCCACGTCGGCTGAGGCATGCACCCGACCGCCTCGATGCGCGCCGATCCCCGGACCCGTTAACCACGCGACCGTGCAGGGGTTGGAGGTCGCTTGGCGCGAACGGCGAAAACTAGCCTGGACTTGGGGGTATCTTCCCCAGGATCCACAACCCCAAGCAGATCGACCACCCTTCGGCGGTCCTCAATCGAATCCCAGGCTTGACGCCCAGGTTTAGGGATTCAAAGTAAACGACATCGGCGAAAGCGTTTCCGCCCGCCGCCCGAAACGAGACCGAACGTGCCCCTGGCCCGCCTCATACGGAAACCCCGCCTGCCCATGCGCAGCGCCGCGTTTCCCACCCCGTCCACCGCCACGGCCTGACCGGCGCGCAATCGCGCCCGGCGGCCCGCGTCCGAGGCCGCCATGCCCGATCCCGACCACGAAACCCGCACGTCCGACGACCTGGTGGGCGTCCTCTTCAGGCGCCTCCACCTGATGCGCGACATGTCAGAGGCCGCCTTCCGCGCCGCCGTCGAAGGGGCCCTCGTCGCCCTCGGGCGCGCCGCCCACGACGAGGCCGAGGCCCGCGCCCGCCGCCTCGACGACCGTACCGGTTCGAGGCCCACCGACGTCACCGTCACGGCATGGGGCCAACGCCGGCCCGAGACCGAGTCCTTCGACGTCGACCGCTGACCCGATCCCAAGAGGACCCGCCATGACCACGCTCTCGATACCGCGCCCGGCCGGCCAGCCCAAACGCCCGCCGTGCCGACCCCTCCCGACCATCCCGAAAACCCATCCCAGGGGCTGACCGGCGCACAACGCGGCGGCCCGACGAGGCCGCCATGACCGAGAAGACATCGACCAGGAAGACATCGAACAAGCCTTCGACGCCCCAAGGCACGCTCAAGGCCCACGCGAAGCGGATCGCGCACGAGGCCGACCATCACGGCCACTACCCACCCGAACCGCCGGCCCCCGACGAACTCGTCGCCTTCACCCGGGTGTCCACGCTGATCGCGGTCACCATGCTGCAGGTCACGCTGTCGATGCGGGACATCCGCCTCCTCGCCGGGCAGCGCAACGTCGGCATGACCGTCGCCGTCCCGGACGCGTCATGGGTGACGCCCGTCACACGGGCACTGTCCAAGACACGACCGTGGGCCGATACCTACAAGAGGTCGGGCGGGTCAAAGGTCTCGGACAAGCCGGAAAACGGGAGCGACGCGGCCGGAGAAGCCCTGTCCGGCGGTTCGAGCATCCTCGGCGTCTCCACCGACCCGGTCCGCTACCTGCCCGCCGCCCTGGTCTCCTCCGCCGACGTCAGGATCGTCCTCGACGCCCCTAGCCTCCGGGTGATCCGGAAGGTCATCCGCCTCGTCACGGGGCAGAGACGGGTCGGACGGATGGGGCCCGACATCGTGCAGGGCCTCTCGGCCGACGAGATCGCGGCCTGCATCCGCAGGGACGACACCGCGCGATCCTGCGTCCGCCGGCTGGAGGCGGCCTCGCGGTCCAAGCGCGCCCCCGTCGCGGACCTCGCCGACGTGCCGCTCCTCCAGGATTGCCACGGCTACGGCGAGGCCGGCGCGTGGGGCCTGCGGCTCGTCTCAGCAATCGAGGACGTGCGCGCCGGCAGGAGAAGCCTGAGTTCCGTCGAGGACAAGAACATCGTGCTGTCCGGCGAAGCCGGCGTCGGCAAGACGACCTTCGCCCGAAGTCTTGCCAAGTCGTTGCAAATGCCTCTTTTGGCAACGAGCGTCTCGTCCTGGTTCTCCCAGACCAACGGATACCTCAACGACATCTGCCGCAAGATCGACGAGGTCTTCCAGCAGGCCGCATCCCAAGGTGCCGTACTGCTTTTGGACGAATGCGATAGTATTCCTAACCGTGCGACCTGCGATCCACGTCACCGTGAATACTGGGTTTCATTGGTGTCACATCTACTTATGACTTTAGACGGTGCAGTATCCGGCGCCGCATCAAAGATCATCGTCATCGGCGCCACCAATTTCCCCGAGAGGCTCGACGAGGCGCTGGTCCGCCCGGGTCGCCTGAACAGGATCGTCCACATCGGGCGGCCGGACGACGCGGCCCTCGCGGGCATCATGCGCCAGCACCTCAAGGACGACCTCTCCGGAGAGGACCTCGGGCCGCTTGCGGCCATCGGATCGGGCGCCACCGGGGCCCAGGCCGCGGGGTGGGTGAGGGGGGCCAGGATGGCGGCGGCGGCCGCGGGCCGTCGCATGGTCGCGGACGACCTGCTGTCCGAGATCGCCCCGCCCGAGACGCGGTCGCACGAGTCGATCTTGGCGACCGCCCGCCACGAGGCGGCGCATTGCGTCTCGGTCGAGGGTCTCTCGGTCGGAACCATCCACAGCGTCAGCATCGTCGCGCAGGGCCCCTTCGCGGGCAAGACGCTGTCCAGGCTCAGGGACGCCACCTCCCTCGGGGCGGCCGAACTGGACGCGCTCGTCGTGTCCACCCTCTGCGGCCGGGCGGCCGACGAGCACTGGGGCAAGGCCACGTCCGGGGCGGCGGGAGGGCCCGCATCCGACCTCGCGGCCGCCACGGCGCTCGTCGCGGGCAAGCACGGCTCCTACGGCCTCGGAACCAGCCTGGTCTACCGCGGTGACCGCCGCCAGGCCCTCGCCCTGTTGGACGATCCGGCCTTCCTCAGGATCGTGCATTCCGACCTCGACGCATTGTACGCCCGCGCCCGGGAATTCGTCAGGACGCACGAGGCCGCCATCGACGCCGTCGCGGCCCGGCTGGTCGTGCGGCGGGTGCTCGGGGGCGATGCCGTCCGGTCGATCATCGCCGCCCATCCTCCGGCCCGCACCCTCGGCAACCCCGACCGCCTGGGAGGCATCCATGCATAACGAGACCGACGCGCGCATCGGAAGGGTCGTCGCCGACCTTCTGGCCCTGACCCGCCTCCTGGCCCCCGAGGACCTCCACGACCTGCTGGGTTCCATCTCCGTCGAGATGGAAACCGCCATGGAGCTCGTCCTCGAAACCCAACACCGCCCGAGGCTGGGCGGGACCGTGGTGTCCTTCCCCGGCCCGACCATCCGGCACCGCCCATCGAACCCGCCCACGGAGCCCCTGACATGACCAAGGACCGCGAAAACCTCGACCCCGACCTTTTGGCGCTGGCCAGGGCGCTCGGCCGCTACCAGGCGCAGCTCGACCTCCGGCAGGCATTGGCCGACGCCCCCGCCGAGCCCGGCCCGGACGAGGCCGAACACGGCACGTGGGTGCCGAGTCGTCGAACGTCGAGGCCCGGCGAGATCGAGATGGGATGCTTGGCTCACAAGATGAGCCCGAATCAAAGCCGGACATATCAGAGCCGCTCGATTCTATAGATAGCCTGGACTCGAACCAGAGACTTCGCGCTTCGCTTGTGGAGTCCTCCCGGATTTGGGATCCACATGGTGCCTCACGACGAGGCGTCACCCACCGCAAGGTCATTCCGATGTTCACCCGGACCTTCGCCGCCGTCGCGCGGCCCTCGATGACAAAAGCCTAGGCCGGCGCGGCCTTTTCCTGGCCCGGCTCCGCCCATGCGGACGCCCCGACGCCGGCCCGATCCTCCGAACACCCATCGCAACCCTGGCCGCCCCGACGGGCGCGGCCGGCCGACCGCGCATGCCCAAGGGGCGCCGGCGGCCCATTCGGAGCATCCCCACATGGAACACATCAAGAAGACCATCGCCGTCGCCTACCTCAGGGCCCAGGGCGATCAGCACGAGGCGTCCATCGAGCGCCAGCTTTCGGCCTGCGAGACCCAAACCACGCTGCTCGGGCTGACGCTCGGCAACGTCTACGCCGACCAGGGCGGCGCCGCGACCGTCGCCGGCCGCGAGGCGCTCGCCGGGCTTCTCCGCGATGCGGAGCGCGGGGAGTTCGGCGTACTCGTCATCGAGCACCCGGACCGCCTTTCCCGCAACCTCGACGACCTCGCCGCACTGGTCACGTCCCTGTCCCGGTACGGCGTCGAGATCATGCAGGTCGGATGGGGAAGGATCACCCTCCGCGACGTCTGCTTCCAAGGGATGGGGGAGCACGAGAGACGGCGGATCGCGGCGAAGCGGACCAGCTTCGGGCTGCACCCGGCCGCGCGGGGCAGGCTCGTCTCGGGCCGGTACTGCTACGGCTACCGCCTGGGCCCTGGCAACCCGGGGGAGCGGGTCATCGTACCCGAGCAGGCCGCGGTCATCCGTGAAGCCTTCGAACTGCGCCTGGGCAAGCTGAGCCCGAACCGGATCGCCGACGTCCTGAGCGCCAGGAAGGACGCCCTCAGGACGTGGAACGGGCGGGGCGTCGAAAGGGTGCTGCGGACCGAGATGTACAGCGGCATGATCGTCTACGGACGCACGGCCCGGGTGCGGGACGTGGACACCGGGCTGATCCGGATCGTGCCCCGCCCCCAACGGGAATGGGTGCTCTACCCCGTCGAGCACCTGACCATCGTCGCCCGCGCCACCTGGGAGGCGGTGCAGGCCATGTTCGGGATCGGGCCCCGGGTCCCGGCGGAGCCGACGCCCGCCACCGACCCGGAATCGGGCCCCGCGATCCGGTGACGGCGAGAGCGGGGCCGGCGTGACGCCGGCCCCGTGCATCCCCCGTCGGGCGGCGGGGAGACCTTAGGCCGGCGCGGCGGGGCACCCGGGCGCCGGCCCGACCACCGAAACCCATCCCCGAACCCTCGACCGGCCCTCTCGGCCGGCCGGCCGACCGCGTGCGCTCGACGGGCGACGGAGGCCGCACAGGAACCCGTGCCATGGATCAGATGAACGAGAACGGCGCCGCCTTGCCGGCCAGGACGTTCGGCACCCGGCTGTCGAACCGCACCCGCAGGCGCAGGGAGGGGGCCGACCTCACCAAGTGCGTGATCTACGCCCGCTACAGCACGACCGAGCAGACGGAGGTGAGCATCGAGCGCCAGGTGGAGGTGTGCAACGGGTACGCCCGCGACAGGGGGCTCACGGTCGAGGCCGTCTTCGTCGACCGGGCCAAGAGCGGTGCCTACGCGGTCGGCCGGGTCGGCCTCGAAAACATGGTCAAGGGCGCCAAGGCGGGCAAGTTCGGGGTGCTGCTCATCGAGAACGGCGACCGGCTCGCGCGCGACCTCGGCATCCTCAGCACGACCTACAAGCAACTGGCGAACATGGGCGTGGAGATGCACCAGCCCGGGCGCGGACGCTTGTCCCTACAGGACATCGCGTTCCAAGGACTGATGGGCGACGAGCAGCGCCGCATCATGGGCGAACGGTCGCAATACGCCCGCAACGTCATGGCCCGGGAAGGGCGCGTGCCCGCCGGCGCGAGCCTCGGCTACGACCGCGTCCCCGGCCAGCCCGGCGTCCTCGTCGTCAACGAGGCCCAGGCCGACGTGGTGCGCAGGATGTACGACATGCGCCTCCAGGGGCTCAGCATCACGACCATCTGCACCATCCTGGCCTCCGAGGGCTTCGTCTATCCCAAGAGCGGGAGGCTGAGCCACCACGGCGTGATGGCGACGCTGCAGCGCGAGATCTACGCGGGCCTCATCGTCTACGGCCGTCACCACACCCAGAAGGACCGCGATACCGGCAAGGTCACCGTCTCGGTGAGGGATCCCGAGCACTGGATCACCGTGGAGGCGCCGGAACTGAGGATCGTCGAGCAAGGGGTGTGGGAGAAGGTCCAGGCGCTTGGACAAGCCCAACGGCGCGGGCACCGGCCCGAGCGGGCCGTGGCGGAAGGGTCCTCCTTCATGCTGACCGGGCTGGTCCCGTGTCCGGGATGCGACCGGACGCTCGCGGTCGCCGGTGGGCAGCACGAGATGGTGCGTTACGGCTGCCTCGGACACATCAGGCACGGCACCTGCGCGTACGACAAGACGGTGAATGTCCAGAAGCTTGAGCGGGTCGTCCTGGGCCTGGTCTGCGAACGTCTGGACGAACCGGGCTTCGTCGACGCCTACCTCGACGCCTACAACGAGGAAAACGCACGGGCCGAACTCCAGCATGTCGCAAGCCGCACCACGCTGGAGCGCCAGGTCACCCAACTCAACAACAAGCTGCTGGCGACCTTCGACGATGCCTACACCAAGGGCTTCAGGGGCACGACCCTCGCCAAGGTCCGCGCCAACGTCGAGGAGGACCTGGAAAAGGCGGAGGTGGCCCTGGCCGCCCTGCCGCGACGGCCCCACCCCGCGACGGTCGACCGAGCCAAGGTCGCATCGCTCCGGGCCACCATCGAGACGGTCCGGGCCCGTGCGCCCTTCAGGCCCGTCGACGAGGCCGGCAAGGTCCTCGTCGCCTCCGTCCGCGAGATCGTCGAGCGGATCGACGTCGACGTCACCGGACGCGGCCTGTTCGACGTGGCGGTGAGGCTCCGGGTCGCGCCGCTCGCCGACACGCCCATCCTCGATACCGGGCGCCTCGGCAGCGTCGTCCTGAGGGGGGGCTACGACGGGGCCGACGGTCGGTACCAGAACTCGCTGCGCGCCGCCGCCGACCGCGAGCGGCAGGCCAAGGGGGAGTTCAGCCTGACGGAGGGGGACCGGTCGGCCATCGAGGACTTCCTGTCCGGCCAGCGCTTCAGGGGCGGGATCGCGCGCGCCCGCAACAGGTTCGCGGTCATCGAGGCCATGCTCTTCGTCGTGAAGACCGGTGCGCCCTGGCACAGCCTGCACGGGGACGGTAGACCCATGAAGCTCTACACGTGGGCGCTGATCCTCGACGACCGGGGATTATGGGACGGCATCGCCAGGCTGCTCGCCGAACGCGATCCCGTGCGGTACGGACACCTGCCGGGGCATCCGCGTCTCCTGTCCAGGCGTAAGTTCCGCATCGGAACGGCGAAGGCGGATGCAAGCGTCACGGCCGAGGCTTGTCGATGAGCCGGAACTTCCCATCCACGCTCTCGACGAACCGGCGGCGGCGCGCGCGCTTGTACAGGGCGTCGTAGACCTGTTCGGGGGAGAGCTCCCTGCGATGGCTGTGGAGGGCGTGGATCGCCGCGGCCGTCAGCGGGCGCCCCTCGCGCTCTATGATGCGGACGGCCTCGTCGACCACCTCTCCCCAGTAATGGCGGGCCCATGAGAGGGCACTCCGCCCGTTCGAGGGCCGATCTGGAAGAGGGAGGCCCGACGGTGGGAGGTCCGCCCTTTCCGCCATGGGCAGGATGAAGGCGGGCGGCCCGCCCGCCCCGCCTGGGGCGACCTCGTCGAGCGCCCCGAGGAGCTTCGCGCAGCTCGCGGCGTAATCCTCGACCAGCGCACGTCGCCGTCCAAGCTCGTGCACCTCTCGGTCGATCCTGTCGATCTCGGCCTTCGCCGCCGCCAGGTCACGCTCCAGCAAGTCCTTGTCCATACCGGATCGATCCCGTCGAGTCGTGTGGACGACCTCCCAAGATGAGAGGTCGACGCTGGATTCGATGGGCGTTGGCCTAGACTCTGTCAACCGCCCACGCTAACCCTCCCATTACCGCCCATCGGGCAAATGAGAGGTCCAGCCGACAATGATGCTGTTCAAGCGCGCGCCCGTACCCAGGATGATCGCGTTGCCCGCCCAAGGCGGGTTCCTGATCGACACCTGCACGTTCAGCAGCATCAGGAAGCCCGGTCCGAACCAGTCGGCGCTGCGGCAATGGTACGCGAGCCTGGACCGGGGACAGCGCATCCTGCCCGATTGCATCAACGGCGAAATGCTTTTCGGCGTCCTCCATGCGGAGGAGCGGAAGATGCTAAAGTTGGCGAGGAGCCTTCGGCGCGACCTCACCATCACCCAGGGCGAGGCACGCATAGTCAGGGCCTCGTTGCCCGTCCAGGAAGAGTTCCACCGCCTTCGGGCAAAGCCCGCGCTCAAGAACTTCTGGATCACGCAGCCCAACCAGAAGCTGCCGTCCTCGGGCGGTGACGTCATGCTGGCGGCGTTCTCCCGCGTGACGGGCTTCCCCATCGCCTCGGACAACGAGCGCGATTTCCTCGCCATCCACCGAGTGGCGCCCTTGCCCGGCCTGTACCTCCCCGTCGCCGGAAGGTGGGCCGAGCTCGGGCGTGAGCTCCCGGCCGGATACGCAGCGGCCCGACAGGTTCGGGATCGGCCGGAGCGGTTTCTGATCAAGTGGGTTCGTCGCCTGATGCGGCGAATGGCTTGGCGGCTCCGGTTGGGCTGACGCCATCGCGGAGACGCGCGATGGCGTCCAAACCGCGAATGGCCGTTGCCACTCTAACCTCCAAGCGGGCGGTTGGACGACGCGACGGCATCGACCACCCGCTCAACGATATCCCGACCGAAGGGACGCCTTCTTCGCCCCTCTCTCGGGGCGATCAACGAACCGGTCGGCAGGCGCCGCGTGAACAACGCCGCCCCGACTCGGTGCGAGGGGATGAGCCCCTAGTGCTGCTCGCCGCGGGATAGGCTCTCGAACCGCTCCGCCGCCTCACGGGCCAGGGCGGGCGCCTGTCCCAGGTTGGCCGCGTCGAGCTTCGCGTAGCACGTGACGACGATCAGCGAGCCGTCGTCGAGCTGGACGTTAAGCCCGAGCGTCGTGGTCGCCGCCTCGCGGCAGAGGGCGACCGCGTCCATCCCGGCCAACTCGGATTCCTTGTAGATCCCGTTCATCTCTTACTCCCGTTACTTGAACACAGTCCGGCGCGCGGATGCACGCCAGGGCTCCCTCAGGCGTGTCTTAGCAGGGATCCCGCCAAAGCAACCTGCATTTCGTACGATAACTCGCCGACGTAGTAAGTCCGCTGTTGATTGGTCAAGCAACATCGAACGTTCTACTTCGGCGAATTGGGATTGAGAGCGGAAACGTCCGGGTTGATATGATCCACAGGAGAACGTGATGTCGGGCGGCAGCTTCAGTTCCCCTTGGTGGGCCACTCGCCGATGCTCTCCATGAACTCGCGGTACCATTCCGCCCTGCGATGCTCCTCAGCCTTGCTCATCTTCGGGTGGAGGCCGAGGAAGCCTCCGGCCCAGGGTCACCACCGTCCAGCCTCGAAGATGAATCCGTCGCGGAACAGGTGCTCCGAGCCGTCGACGGTGGTGATCCGCACGTGCCCGTCCGGCTCGCACTTCATCGACGTCACCGTCTCCCTGATGGTCTGCCGGATGCGGGCACGGGCCGCGAACTTTTCCGCGGGCGACGCATCCCGCATGTTCAGTTCGAAGAGGTGGATCACGGCGGCCTTGCGCTCGTCATCGCGTCCCGACGCCCTGAGGACCCGCAGCGTCGCCGCTGCCGTGGCCATCTCGGCCTCGACGCGCCCAAGCTCGGCCTCGATTCGGGCGAGGGGAGCCGCCGAGAACCGCGAACCCTTGCCGACGCCCTGCACGATGGCCTCGCCCTCGGCCTGGAGCGCGTCGCGCTTGGCCACGGCCGCCTTCAGGCGGCCTTCGAGGTGCTGCGCCTCGGTCCTGGCGCCGGCGGCGAGGTCGACCTTGACCAGCCAGCTCAGGACGGCGTCCTCGGTCTCACGGTAGGGGATGCGGAAGGCGTTGGTGCACGCGCCGCCCCGCTCCGAGGAGCAGCGCAGGACCGGCGTCGACCGCGGCCCGCGATCCCGGTAGTTCATCGGCGCGTTGCAGACCGCGCAGGTGGCCACGGTCCCGAACAGGTTCGTCACGACCGTGCCGATGGGGCCGCCGCTGTTCGGCGCCTTGCCGAGCCGGCGCTTGATCGCGACCGCGCGCGACCGCTCCCACAGGTCCTCGTCGACGACCCTCGGGAAGTAGTCCTCGATGACCGGCCCGTCGGGCACGCGCTTCGCCACCGTGATGCCGCCCTTCTCGACGTATTCGAGCCGGTGGGGTTGGAAGCGCCCGATCAGCGCCTCGTTGTCGGTGACCTTCTGGACGGTGCCCCCATGCCAGCAGCGCCCGTGTCCCCACGTCGGCTCGCCCCGCGCGTTGAGGATGCGCGCGATCCGGTCGCGGCCCCATTCCTCCGCCAGGTATCCGAGGATCTCCCGCACCACGGCGACGCGCGCGTCGTTCGGCACGAAGGCTCCGTCGACCAGCGTCAGCCAGGAGGGACAACGGCTCGACAGCTTGCGTTCGCCGACCTTGCGACGCTTCTCGACCCAGGTCTGCCTGAGCCTCTTGGACTTCACGAGGGATTCCTCATGGGCTCTGGTCAGCGACATGATCGAGATGATGAACTGCATGGGATGGGCGTCTTCGCGATACTCCTGGCTGTCGGCCAGCGAGACCACGACGATCCCGGCGTTCACGATCTGGAGCAGCATCGCCTGGGCGCGGGAGACCTGCTGCCTGGTCATCCGGTCCAGGCTCTCGACGAGGAGGTACGAGCCCCTGGCGATCCGTCCCGCGTCCACCTCGGCCATGAAGGCGGCGAGCTTGCCCTGGCCGCCGGGTGCCGCGTTCGCATTGGTGAAGCCCGAGACCCCGATGTCGTGCAGCACCAGACGGGTGTCGAGCGTGAGGTGGGTGTTCACCGCCAGATAGTCGTCCCGCAGCATGATCTGCCGGCGGAAGCCGTCGCGGTAGGTCTTGCTGTCCGCCTTGTTCGCCTGCCGCTTCGAACTCAGGCGAAGGTAGGAGTAGGCGATTGCCGGGTCCGGCGCGCCCAGCCGGGGGTTGTTGTGGAACATGACCGCCCAGGCTTTCTTCAGAGGTCTCCCGCCGTACCCATATGCCGGCAGACTGGCAAGATCGTCGTCTCGATCTCAGGGCTCCACACGGTGCTGGCCGCCGGGGTCGTGTTCTGGCTCGTCCGTGCCGGCCTCGCCCTGGTGCCGTTCCTGGCGCTGGCCTGGCCGATCAAGAAGATCGCCGCGGCGCTGGCGATGGTCGGGGTCACCGCCTACTGCGTCTTCTCCGGCTGGGACATCGCGGCCGAGCGTTCCCTCGTGATGACCCTGATCATGCTCGGGGCGATCCTGGTCGATCGCCCGGCGCTCAGCATGCGCAACCTCGCTCTCGCCGCGCTCATCGCGCTCTCGCACGAGCCGGAAGGCTTGCTCGGCCCGAGCTTCCAGATGTCGTTCGGGGCGGTGGCCGGCCTCATCGCCTGCGCCCGCCTGATCGATGGAGGGATGTTCCGCCGCGACGGGGCCGGGCGGATCGGCCGGCTGATCGCGCTGTCGCTGACGACGGTGGTCGGCACACTCGGCACGACGCTCGTGGCGCAGGTCGCGACCGCGCCCTTCGCCACCTACCACTTCCAGACCGTCCAACCCTACGGGCTGATCGGCAACGCGCTCACCCTGCCGCTGGTCTCGCTCGCGGTGATGCCGGCGGCGGTGCTGGGCATCGTCGCCTACCCGTTCGCCCTCGACCAGCCGGTCTGGTGGCTGATGGGACTGGCGGTGCGCGGCATGCTGACCATCTCCGGCTGGATCCAGGGGCTCGGGCGCGCCAACGTCGTGGTCCCGGCCTTCGGCACCGCCGCGCTCGGGTGCCTCGCCGCGGGGCTGCTGCTCGCGACGCTCCCGGTCTCGCGCCTTCGCTGGCTCGCCCTGCCGCCGGCGCTGCTCGGGCTCGGCCTAGCGACGATGCCGGCCCGCTACGACATCTACGTCGACCGCCAGGGCAGCGGGGCGGCGGTGCGCCGCGCCGACGGCAGCCTCGTCGCCCTCGGGCGCCCGTCGAACTTCGTGCTGGAGCAGTGGCTGAAGGCCGACGGCGACGGCAGGCCGGGCGCGCAGGCGACGGGCGGTCCCGCCTGCGATCGGATCGGATGCACGCTTCGGTTGGCCGACGGGCGCGCGGTGGCGCTTCTGAAGGATCGCCGCGGCTTCGCGCAGGATTGCGCCAAGGCCTCGGTGCTGATCACGGCGCTCGCCGCACCGCCGGGCTGCGCCGCCGCCCTCGTCATCGATCGCGCCTACCTCGCCAGCCACGGCGCCGCGGCGATCCGCGTCGAGCCGAATGGCTTCATTCTGGCCGACACGCATGAGCCGGGACGGACGCTGCCGTGGCGCCCCGCGATGGTCCGTCCCCCGCCCCAGGGAACGGATGACGCGGCAGCGGGCGGATCGTCGCCCGCGGCCGAGCCCAAGCCGAAGGACGTCCCGTTCCAGGGCATGGCCGCCCCGCCCCCCCGGGCGGAGGAGGCCGACCCGGCACCCGACGATCCGACCGCGGACGGCCCGAACCCGGAGATGCCGGGCGAGACCCTTCAGTAACGGCGCACGAGGCTGACCAGGCGGCCCTGGATCTGCACCCGATCCGGCCCGAGCACGCGGGTCTCGTAGGCCGGGTTCGCCGCTTCGAGCGCGATCGAGGAGCCGCGACGGCGCAGCCGCTTCAGCGTCGCCTCCTCGTCGTCGATCAGCGCCACGATGATGTCGCCGGTGTTGGCGGTGTCCTGCTTGCGGATGACCACGAGGTCGCCGTCGAGGATGCCCGCCTCGACCATCGAGTCGCCGCGGACCTCCAGGGCGTAGTGCTCGCCGCCGGCCAGGAAGTCCGGCGACATGGTGATCGCGTGGCTCTGGTTCTGGATCGCCGAGATCGGCGTGCCGGCCGCGATCCGGCCCATCACCGGGATCGACACCGCGCGACCGCTGTCGTCGACCATCTGCGTCGTGGAAGGACGCGGCGGCACGGCCTTCGAGCGCCCGCCCTCGACCACGCTCGGGGTGAACCGGCGCGGCGCGGCGGGAGCTGCCGGCACCGGGGCGGGCGCGCTGGAGCGGCCGGCGCCGTCGGGCATGCGCAGCACCTCGATCGCCCGAGCCCGATTCGGAAGCCGGCGCAGGAAGCCGCGCTCCTCCAGGGCGGTGATCAGCCGGTGGATGCCGGATTTCGACTTGAGATCGAGGGCATCCTTCATCTCGTCGAACGACGGCGGAACACCGTCCTCGCGCATCCGCTCGTCGATGAATCGCAGGAGATCCAGCTGTTTACGGGTCAGCATCGGCGCGGCTCGCAAGAATGCGCGGCCACACGAAGGTTGAGCCGCAGAAACAAAACACGAACACGTTAAACGTTCGTCAAGTGTTCCGCAAGGGTTCTCATCGGCCCATCCGACCGGTGCGTCGAATTTCGTCGCGCGCCGAGCCCCTTTTCGATCGCTGCGCTGCGGGGCTCAGCCCTCGAGGCTGCGGCGCACGGCGCGGGCGGTGACCGCCGAGACGCGCACGTTCGATTCCCGCGTCACGCCGGCGATGTGCGGGGTCAGGATGAGGTTCGGCACGTCGATCAGCGCCGCGCCGCCCGCGGCGTCCACGGGCTCCTGGGCGAACACGTCGAGCGCCGCCCCGCCGAGGTGCCCGGACCGAAGCGCCGCGGCGACCGCGGCCTCGTCCACGACGCCCCCGCGGGCGGCGTTGATCAGGATCGCGCCCGGCCGCATCCGGGCGATCGCCGCCGGCCCGATCATGTCGCGCGTCGCCTCGGTCAGCGGCACGTGCAGCGAGAGCACGTCGCTCGTTGCGACCAGCGCGTCAAGGGTTAGGCTCTCCACCGCGCCGTGCGCCGGGCGCCACGCGGCGTCGTCGGGCGCAAGGTGCGGGTCGAAGGCGGCGACGGTCATGTCGAGGGCCGCCGCACGGCGGGCGGTCTCGCGGGCGATCGCGCCGAAGCCGACGAGGCCGAGGCGCTTGCCGGCGATCTCGCGTCCCATCAGCGCGTTGCGCGGCCACGCGCCCGCGGCGACCTGCGCGCTCGCGCCGTAGGCGCCGCGCAGCAGCAGCAACGCGGTGCCGATCACGTACTCGGCCACCGCGCCGTCGTTGGCGCCGGTCGCGGGATGGACCGCGATCCCGCGGGCGGCGCAGGCGGCCAGATCGATGTTGTTGAGCCCGACGCCGAGGCGGCCCACCACCCTGAGGTCGGGTGCCGCCGCGAGCAGGCCCGCGCGCACCTGCGTGCGGTTGCGGACGATCAGCCCGGACGCGCCCGCGAGCGCCGCGCGCAGGGCGTCCGGCCGGTCGACCAGGGTCGGATCGTAGAGCGGCTCGAACCCCGCGAGCTCCGCCGCGATCGCGGCCTCGTCCATGAACTCGCTGATGACGACCTTGCGCATGGGGCGGCGATCCTTCTCCGCGGCCGGGCCGGTGCCGGCGGGCTGCCCGCTCTGCCGCGGCGTCCGGGCGACGTCGCGGCTGGGGGCATCGTCATCACGCAGCCGAGCGCGTCGGTAAAGGCGGCCGCGCCGCCTATCCGAGTGGGTGCGCCGATCGCAGCGCGATTAACCGCTTCGCAATGCCGCCCGGCGTAAGGTCCCGGGCATGAGGTGCGACCAGCGACAGCGCCTCCCGACATTGCGTGACCGACGCCGACGGCCGAGCCGGCGATTCGGAGACACCGGAGCAGTTTGACCATGGCCCTCGATCTCAGCATGCCGATCCTGGTCGTCGACGACTACCAGACGATGGTTCGCATCATCCGCAACCTGCTCAAGCAGCTCGGCTTCGAGGAGGTCGACGACGCCTCCGACGGCACGGCCGCGCTGGCGCGCCTCAAGGGCCGCAAGTACGGCCTCGTGATCTCCGACTGGAACATGGAGCCGATGACCGGCTACGAGCTGCTTCGCCACGTCCGCGCCGACGAGGGCCTGCGCACCACGCCGTTCATCATGGTCACCGCCGAGTCGAAGACCGAGAACGTCATCGCCGCCAAGAAGGCCGGCGTGAACAACTACATCGTCAAGCCGTTCAACGCCGCGACCCTGAAGAGCAAGATCGAGGCGGTCTGCGGCGCCTGACCGACCTTTCGGGGCCGACACGCGGAGGAATGCTGACGATGGGTTTGCAAAGACCGCTCGGCGCGACGATCAACCCGGCGACCATGGTGTCCGAGTTGATCGAGATCGCGGACTACATCGCCCACGTGCGCGACGAGATCGCGGCCCTGCGCGCCAACGAGCTGACGCACGACCGCATCCCGATGGCGCACGAGGAGCTCGGCAACGTCCTCGCCGCGACCGCCGGCGCCACCAACACCATCATGGAGGCGGCCGAGTCGATGCTGGCGCTCCCGGACGGGCCGGAATACCGCGCCGCGGTCGAGAGCGGCATCGGCACGATCTTCGAGGCCTGCGCCTTCCAGGACATCACCGGCCAGCGGATCGGCAAGGTGGTCGCCGCCCTGCAGCAGTTCGAGCTGCGGCTCGCGCGCTTCGCCAGCGCGGTGCGGGCGCGGGACGCCGCCGGACAGGACCCGGCCGAGGCCGAGCGCAACGAGCGCGCCCAGCGCCTGCTCCTCAACGGCCCGCAGCCGAACGGCCCGGCGACGGCGCAGGACGACATCGACGCCCTGTTCGCCTGAACCTCGACGGGAAGGGGCCGGCTCCGCTAGAGCGTTGCGCCTGACGTCGGGGCATCGGGGGACAGCATGGCGGCACGGCTCTGGTCCGACCTGACCACGCGCGAGGTCTCCGGGCGCGGCATGGGCCGCACGGTCGCGGTGCTGCCGGTGGCCGCGATCGAGCAGCACGGCCCGCACCTGCCGCTCTGCACCGACGTGGCGATCATGGAGGGCTACCTCGCGCGCGCCCGCGCCCTGGTGCCGGCCGATCTCGACGTGCTGGTGCTGCCGGTGCAGTCGGTCGGCAAGTCCGACGAGCACGACGCCTTTCCCGGTACCCTCTCGCTCACCACCGCGACCGCGCTCGCCGCCTGGACCGAGATCGGTGCCGGCGTGCACCGGGCCGGCTGCAACCGGCTGGTGATCGTCACCTCGCACGGCGGCAACAGCGCGCTGATCGACCTCGTGGCCGGCGATCTGCGCGCCCGCTTCGGCATGGTCGCGGTGACGACCGCCTGGGCGCGGTTCGGCTATCCGGAGGGATGCTTTCCCGACGACGAGATCGTCCACGGCATCCATGCCGGCGGGATCGAGACGGCGCTGATGCTGGCGCTTCGGCCCGACCTGGTTCGGCGCGAGGCGATCGCCGACTTTCCCTCGCGCACCCGTGCGATGGCGGGCGCCTTCACGCACCTGCGCGCCGGGCGTCCCGCCGCCTTCGCCTGGAAGGCCGGCGACCTCCATCCGTCGGGCGCGATCGGCGATGCCCGGCTCGGCACCGCCGAGGCGGGCGAGGCCGCCCTCGACCACGGCGCGCGGGCGTTCGTGGCGCTCCTGCACGACGTAGCGCGCTTCGACCTTTCGGGCGGGTAGCCTCGACGTCGCATCGATTCGGGATCGGAGCCGGGCTTCGCCCCGGCTCCCTGTCAGGCGCCGGCCGGCTGCGGCTGCCGCGCGCTCGCCCCAGACGCCTCGCGGAGCGCCGCGACGGTCTGCTGCCCGGCATCCTCCGCGGCCACCGTCGCGAGGTGCTCGCTGGTCGGGCGGGGCAGGCGCACCAGGACGATGGTGCCGACGGTCTCCTCCGAGCGGATGCGCAGGGAGCCGCCGTGCAGCTCGGCCATGGAGCGGGCGATGGCGAGGCCGAGGCCGGAGCCCTTGTGGCTGCGGGTGAGGTTGGTCTCGACCTGCGAGAACGGCGCGCCGAGCCTGGCAAGCGCCGCCTTCGGGATGCCGATCCCGGTATCCTCGATGAACAGGTGGGCGTGGTCGCCGGCTGGGCGGGCGCGCACCGCGATCCGGCCGTTGGCGGGCGTGAACTTCACGGCGTTCTGCAGCAGGTTGACCAGGATCTGCTGCAGGGCGCGCTCGTCGGCGAGCAGCGCGAGGCCGGGATACAGGTCGACGGCGACGTGGAGGTTCTTCTGCCGGGCCGGCTCGGACACGAGCTTGAGCGCGTTGGAGACCGCCGCCGCGACGGCGATCTCGCGGCGCGCGAGCCGGACGCGGTGCGACTCGATCCGCGACATGTGGAGGATGTCGTCGATCATCGAGAGCAGGTAGTCGCCGCTGGCGCGGATGTCGGCGCAATACTCGCCGTAGCGCGCCGAGCCGAGGGGGCCGTAGAGCTCGCTCGCCATCAGCTCCGCGAAGCCGATGATCGCGTTGAGCGGCGTGCGCAGCTCGTGGCTCATGTTGGCCAGGAACTCGGATTTCGCCTGGTTGGCCGATTCCGCCGCCGCCTTCTGGTCGAGGTAGCGCTCGGCTAGGTCGGCGAGCTGCTGCGTCTGCAATTCCAGCGTGCGGCGCGAGCGCTTGAGATCCTTGACCGTCTCGATCAGCTCGCGTTCCGAGGCGACGAGCTGTTCCTGGTGCCGCTTCAGGTTGGTGATGTCGGTGCCGACCGAGACGTAGCCGCCGTCCTTGGTCCGCCGCTCGCTGATCTGCAGCCAGCGGCCGTCGGTGAGCTCCGCCTCGAAGGTGCGGGCGGTCGCGCTCGCGGTGTCGGTCTCGGGCATCTCGCGCCGGATCTGCGGAAGCACGCCGCGGCCCATCACCTCGTCGTAGCGACGGCCGACCTGCGCATCCTCGGGGCTCAGCGCGTGGAGGTGGCGGAACTTGGAATTGCACAGGACGAGGCGGTTGCTCGTGTCCCAGATCACGAACGCCTCGGAGATCGCCTCGACGGCGTCGCGCAGGCGCATGTCGTTGGTGGCGCTGGCCTCGGCGAGGTGCTGCTGCTCGGTGACGTCGACGGCGATGCCGACGAGGTGGCGGCCGCCGTCGGTCACGTCCGGCACCACCTCGGCACGGGTGCGCAGCCAGATGTAGGCGCCGTTCGCGCCGCGCATGCGGAACGCGTGGTCCACCGCGGTCTGGCTCGCGGCGAGCCCGCGGGCGAGGCTGTAGAGGTCGCCGTCGTCCGGGTGGACCAGGGCGTTGACGTCGCCGAACGACAGGAACTCGCGCTCGCGGCGGTAGCCGAGCAGCGCGTACATCGAATCCGACCAGTAGATCTGCCCGCGCGGGATGTCCCAGTCCCACAGGCCGCAGGCGCCGCGGCCGAGGGCGGTGTCGAGGCGCTGGCGGATCTGCTCGCAGACCTTGTCGATCGCCTTCGCCCGGCGGCTCTGGAGCCCGTAGGCGAGGCCGACCCCGACGATGACGAGGGCGGCCGCCGCGACGAGGATGGCCTGATGCCGGGCGCGGCCCGTCCAGGTCGCGGTCAGCGCCTCGACCGACTGCATCACCGCGATCCGGTCCTGGCCGTCGGGCAGGCGCCGCATCGCCGCGAACACCGTGTCGCCGCCGGCCAGCGCCAGGCGCATCACGCCGGCGCGCTCGCCCAGCGTCGAGAGCGCCTCCGCCTCGCCGAGCACGGTCTGGAGCGTCTCGGCGCCCGCGGGCAGCGGCGGGCGGGCCGCGACGATGCGCTCGCCGCGCGCCACGATCAGCACCCGGCGCCCGGCCGGGAGCGCGCCGGCGGGGAACAGGTCGGCGAGGCTCGCCTGGGCCGCCTCGTCGCTGCCGACGCGGCCGGCCAGCGCCCCCGCCGAGAGGCGGGTGAAGGTCTCGAGGTCGGCGCTCGCGGCGGCGAGCAGCTCGTCGCGCTGGTTCTGGAGGTGGAGCGCGGTCAGCCCCGCCAGGCAGGCGAGGAAGGTCGCCAGCAGGGCCGGCACCGCGTAGCGCAGCCACGCCTCGGCCTGGACGAAACGCGCGGCCGGAGCCCGCGTCGGCCAGTGGATGCCGAGAATCGTATCCGCACGCGCGGAGAAGGAAGCGGAATCCGCCTCCGGCATGGTCGACCTCGTGACATGAAAGCGTCCGGGCCGTGCTGCGCCGGCCTCGAATCTGAATTCAGTTCATCACTTTCCCGGGTGATTTGTCCACGGCTTTTTTCCGGCCGAGCTTGACTCCCGGCCGCATCTACCGACTCGGATTCGGCGGAGAATCGTCAATGTTAAACGATGGTTAACCGGCTTCGAGGGTGCGGGCGGCGATGTCGGCCACGTCCCGCGAAAGCGCGGGGATCGCCTTGATCCGGTTGAGGATTTCGGCGGCCTTTTCCCGCCGCGAAATTTCCCATCGGCGCCACGGGGAAAAGGCGGTGAGGAGGCGCGCGGCGAGCTGCGGATTGATCCGGTCGAGCGCTTCGATGCGCTCGGCCACCAGGGCGAACCCGGTTCCGTCGGCCCGCGCGAACTGGGTCGGGTTTCCGAGCGCGAAGCTGGCGATCAGCGCCCGCACCCGATTCGGGTTGGTCATGGCGAAGGCCGGGTGCTCGGCGAGCCCGGCGATCCGCGCCCGCGTGCCGTCCTCGGGGATCATCGCCTGGATCGCGAACCACTTGTCGAGGACGAGCGGCTCGTCGGCATAGGTGCTGCCGAAGGCGGCGAGCGCCGCCTCGCGGGCGTCCCCCGGGATCGCCGCGATCACGCCGAGGGCGGCGAGGCGGTCGGTCATGTTGCGGGCCTCGCGCAGCTGGGCGAGGGCGCCCTCGGTCCCCGCCGCGGGATCGGCCGCCGCGATCAGGTCGAGGCAGGCGTTGGCGAGCGACCGGCGGCCGGCCGAGGCCGCATCCGGGCTGTAGGCGGTCTCGTGCGACGGCCGCAGCGCCGACATCAGCCCGTCGAGGCGCGGGCGCAGCCGCGTTCCGAGGACCGCCCGAAGGGCGGTGCGGGCGGCGTGGATCGCATCCGGGTCGATGTCGGCGGCGATCTCGCTGGCGGCCTCGCCCTCGCCGGGAAGCGCCAGGACCAGGGTGGCGAAGGCCGGGTCGGCCAGGGCCTCGCCGTCGAGGAAGGCCCCGAGCGCATCGGCGAAGGCCTCGGCCGCCCCCGGCGCCGCCGGTCCGAGGATCAGGCGCATCGCGATGCCCTGCGCCGCCTGCCAGCGGTTGAACGGGTCGGTGTCGTGGCGGAGCAGGGTGAGGCGCTCGGCGTCGGTCAGGTCGAGGTCAAGCCGCACCGGGGCCGAGAAGCCGCGCAGCAGCGAGGGGACGGGCGGCTCGGCGACGTTCTCGAACGCCACCGTCGCGGTCTCGGCGTCGAGGACGAAGACGCCGCCGGCGACCGCGGCCGACGTCGTCCCGGCGAGCGGGCCGGCCGTGCCGACGAGGCCGAGCGCCACCGGAATCACCAGCGGCGGGCCGGCCGCCTCCAGGCTCTGGCGGAAACCGAGCGTGCAGCGCCGGGACGCCGCGTCGTAGGCGCGGGTCACGGCGAGCGTCGGCGTGCCGGGGCGCTCGTACCAGCGCGCGAAGGCCGTGAGGTCGCGTCCCGTCACCGCGGCGAAGGCCGCCAGGAAGTCCTCGACGGTGGCCGCCGTGCCGTCGTTGTCGGCGAAGTACCGGTCCATGCCGGCCCGGAAGGCGTCGGCCCCGATCAGCGTGCGCAGCATCCGCACGATCTCGGCGCCCTTGTCGTAGACGGTCGCCGTGTAGAAGTTGTTGATCTCGGCATAGGCCCCCGGCCGGACCGGGTGCCGGAGCGGGCCGGCATCCTCGGGGAACTGCCGCGCGCGCAGGTTGCGGACCTCGCCGATGCGGTGGACGGCGCGCGAGCGCATGTCCGCGCAGAATTCCTGGTCGCGGAAGACCGTCAGGCCCTCCTTCAGGCAGAGCTGGAACCAATCGCGGCAGGTGACGCGGTTGCCCGACCAGTTGTGGAAGTACTCGTGCGCGATGATGCGCTCGATCGCGGCGTAATCGCCGTCGGTCGCGGTCTCGAGCGAGGCCAGGACGTACTTGTCGTTGAACAGATTGAGGCCCTTGTTCTCCATCGCGCCCATGTTGAAGTCCGACACGGCGACGACGTTGAACACGTCGAGGTCGTAGGCGCGCCCGAAGGTCGCCTCGTCCCAGGCCATCGAGCGGATCACCGCGTCGAGGGCGTAGGCGGCGCGCGGCGCCTTGCCGGGCTCGACGTAGACCGCGACCGCGACGGCCCGGCCCTCCATCGTGGTGAAGTCCTGCGCGACCCGGTCGAGGGCGCCGCCGACGAGGGCGAACAGGTAGGCGGCCTTCGGGTGCGGGTCGTGCCACACGGAAAAGTGCCGTCCGGTGCCGGGCACGTCGCCGGCCTCCACCGGGTTGCCGTTGCCGAGCAGCACCGGGGCCTCCGCGCGCTCGGCCTCGATCCGGGTGGTGTAGACCGCCATCACGTCGGGCCGGTCGAGGAAGTAGGTGATCCGGCGGAAGCCGTCGGCCTCGCACTGGGTGCAGTAGACGCCGTTCGAGCGGTAGAGCCCCATCAGCTTGGTGTTGGCGGTCGGGTCCACCCGCGTCGCGATCGTCAGCTCGAACGGCCCCTGCGGCGGCGCGTGCAGCGTCAGCCCGGCCGGGCTCGCCGCGTAGGCGTCGGCGGCGAGCGGCACGCCGTCGAGCTCCAGCCCCTCCAGGACGAGGTCGTCGCCGTCGAGCACCAGGGGGACGCCGGTGCGGCCGGCCGGGTTCGGGCGCAGCGCGAGCCTCGCCGTGATCCGCGTGTCGTGCGGCGCCAGCCGCACGTCGAGGTCGACGCGGTCGATCAGGAAGTCGCTCGGTCGGTAGTCCTGAAGCCGGATCTGGACGGGCGTGTCGGTTCGCATGCGGGGCCTCGCTCGGCTGGCCGGAAGTCGGGACCGTTCTGGTCCCGCCGCCGCCGCGGTGCAACGGCGATGCCCGCCGGCCGATCGACAAACGGGAAGGCCCGATGCCGCGGCGACGGCATCGGGCCTTCGTTCGTGCCGACGATCCTTCCGAACGCCGCTACCGCGGCAGGCGGTGAAGGGCCTTGAGGAACACGTCCACGTCCGCGCGGGTGTTGTAAAAGGCGAGCGAGGCGCGGATCGACTGGTCGACGCCGAAGCGGCGCAGGGCCGGCAGGGCGCAATGGTGCCCGGAGCGCACGGCGACGCCGTGGCGGTCGAGGTGGTGGGCCACCGCCTCGTTCGTCTGTCCCTCGATCACGAAGGACATCACGCTCGCCTTCTCGCGGGCGGTGCCGATCAGGCGCAGGCCCCTGATGTCGGCGAGGCCGGCCTGCGCATAGTCCAGCAGGTCGTGCTCGTAGGCCGCGATCGCCGGCAGGCCGACGCTCTCGAGATAGTCGAGCGCCGCGCCGAGGCCCACGGCGCCGGCGATGTCCGGCGTGCCCGCCTCGAACTTTTCCGGCGCGCCCTTGTAGACGGTCTTCGTGAAGGTGACGTCCTCGATCATGTGGCCGCCGCCCTGCCACGGCGGCATCGCCGCGAGGAGGTGCGTCTTGCCGTAGAGCGCGCCGATGCCGGTCGGCCCGAAGACCTTGTGGCCCGAGAACACCACGAAGTCGGCGTCGAGCGACTGCACGTCGATCGGGATGTGCGGGGTCGACTGGGCCGCATCGACCAGCACCGGCACGCCGTAGGCGTGGGCGAGGGCGATGATCTCGCGGACCGGGTTCACCGTGCCGAGCGCGTTGGCGACATGGGTCACCGAGACGATCTTGGTCCGGCCCGACAGCAGGGCGGCGTACTGCTCGAAAATGATCTCGCCGCGATCGTTGACCGGGATCACCCGCAGGGTCGCGCCGGTGGCCTGGCTGAGCAGCTGCCAGGGCACGATGTTGGCGTGGTGCTCGATCGTCGAGACGATGATCTCGTCGCCCGGGCCGATATTGGCCCGGCCGTACGAGTTCGCGACGAGGTTGATCGCCTCCGTCGTGCCGCGCAGGAAGACGATGTCGTCCTTCGAGGGCGCGTTGAGGAAGCGGCGCACCTTCTCGCGGCCGCCCTCGAACAGGTCGGTGGAGCGCGCGGCCAGCGTGTGCGCGGCCCGGTGGATGTTCGAGTTGTGGCGGGCGTAGAACTCGGAGGTCGCGTCGATGACCGATTGCGGCTTGTGCGTGGTCGCCGCGTTGTCGAGCCAGACCAGGGGGTGCCCGTTCACGCTCTGGTGCAAGGCCGGGAAGTCCTTGCGGATGTGCTCGACGTCGAAGGGCGCGCCCGCCGGGCTCGACCGGGTCGAGGTCGCGCGCGGGGCCGGCCCGTCGTGGCGCGCGGGCTCGACGCGGGGCGTGGCGTGCGGCCTCGACGCGCGCGAGCCCCCGGTCAGGAAGTAGTAGTCGCCCGACGAGAACGGCTCGTCGGGGCCGGGCTCGACCGTGCGCACGGGATCGCCCGAGAGCCGGCCGGTGCGCCGGAAGTTCTCCTGGGCGACGTCGACCCCGCGCTTCGACGGGTCCGCCGGAACGAGGGACGGCGCGATCGCGTGGGCGAAGGCGTTGGCCCGCGGATGATCCTTCGCGACGGTCCGGTGCAGGTCGCCGCCGCCGGGGAGGAAGGCGGCGACGTCGGCCACGCTCGGCACGAAGAATTCCGGCAGGCCGTGCCGCGTGGACGGAACGCCGCGCTGCGCCGCGCGCGGGTCGGCGAGCGGGTGGACCGAGGGGATCGTCGTGACGTCGAGGAGGCCGGCGCTCGTCGGCGCGGGCGTCCCGCCGAACGGGTTGGCGGCCGACGGCCCGGTCAGGTAGGGAAGCCCGACGCTCGGGCCGCCGACGTTGCGCGCGCCGAGGGCGGCGGCGTCGGGCTGGACGCCCGACGAGGGGCCCGACGGCACCGAGGGGGTGCCGATCGCGGCACCCGGGAGCGACGGCTGCCCGGGGGCCTGGGGAAGGGTCTCCAGGCCTTGGGGACGCTGCGGCGACGCCGGTACGGCGGGGGCGAGCGGGGCGGAGGCCGCGTTGCCCTGGCCGTAGATCTCGCGGGCGAGGCGCCCGACGAGATCGGCATGGGCGAGGGAGCCGGCGGCATCGCCCGTCGCGCCCGTGGGGATGCCGATGGCGGAGATGCCCAAGACGCCGGCCTCAGGCGTAGTCATGGTAGTTGCCGAGCAGCACGTTATCGAGGCGGGCGATCGCGTCCTCGACCAGCACCGCGGCCGAGAAGTAGCGGGTGACGAGGTGCGAGGCGATCGAGTGGTCGTTGGTGCCCATGTAGCGCACCGACAGGCCCGGCTCGATCTCGCCGGTGACGCCCGACTTCTGCAGGCCGACGACGCCCTGCTCGCTCTCGCCGACGCGCAAGAGCAGGATCGAGGTGGTCTGGGCGCCGGTCGCCGGGTCGGTGTCGATCGGCAGCTTGTCGCTCGGCACCAGCGGCACGCCGCGCCAGGTCAGGAAGGGCGCGCCGAACAGGTGCACCACGACCGGCGGCACGCCGCGGCGGGTGGCCTCGCGGCCGAAGGCGGCGATGGCGCGGGGATGCGCCACGAAGGAGGCGGGCTTCTTCCAGACCAGGGTCAGAAGCTCGTCGAGATCGTCGGGCGTCGGCGGGCCGGAGCGCGTCGGGATGCGCTGGCGGCCGCCGACCTCGTTGAGCAGGCCGAACTCGGAGTTGTTGAGCAGCTCCCACTCCTCGCGCTCCTTCACGGCATCCACCGTCAGGCGGATCTGCTCGCGGAGCTGATCGATCTCGTTCGAGTAGAGATCGGTGACGCGGGTGTGGGTGTTGAGGATCGTCTGGATCGTCGAAAGGTGATACTCGCGCGGATCGATCTCGTAGTCGACGAAGGTCGTCGGCAGGCGCGGGGCGCCGGTGTGGACGGCCAGTAGCTCGATGCCCTGCTCGCCGTGGCTGTTGGTGTGCCCCTTCAGGCGGTCGCGCTCCTCGACGTACTGCGCGATGCGGTTCTTGACCGCGTCGTCGTCGAGGGCCGCGCGGTCGAGGGTGAGCAGGGTCACCGCCGAGAGCGCCTTGACGGCGGGCGCGGGCTGGCTGCCGCCGACCAGGGTCTCGTCGCCGAAGAAGTCGCCGCGGGTGGCGAGACCCGAGCGCAGCCGGTTCTTGTAGGGGCCGGACAGCGAGAGCTCGACGGTGCCGTCGGCGACGATCGTCAGGCTTCGGTCGCCCGCGCCGCCCTCCGAGATCGTCTCGCCGGCATTGTGCCGGCTCTCGGTGAACCGGTCCGCCAGCGCGGCCAGCTCGGCATCGCCGAGGCGGCTGAACGGCGGCACCGCGCGCAGCGAGGCGGGGCTGATCGCGCGGCCCTTGCCGTCCGAGGCGAGGTCGATGCGGCCGGGCTTGGCCAGCACCACGGCGCGACGGTTCACGCGGTAGACGCCGCCGTCGACGTCGACGAAGGGCAGCAGCCGCAGGAGCCAACGCGGGGTGTTGGCGAGGTTCTGGACCGACGTGACGGTCGCGGTCGATAGATTGCGTGCTGCGGATGTGCCCACGCTCTGCCCTTGTCCGCTCATCGTTCGTCGTCCCCGCTTGATTGTCGTTCGAGCCCGGGC
The DNA here is from genome assembly GCF_022829665.1 of Methylobacterium sp. E-041. Taxonomy (NCBI): domain Bacteria; kingdom Pseudomonadati; phylum Pseudomonadota; class Alphaproteobacteria; order Hyphomicrobiales; family Methylobacteriaceae; genus Methylobacterium; species Methylobacterium sp. E-041. The sequence goes on from NZ_JAKSYQ010000299.1 coordinate 83,005, forward strand.
ACGTTGCTGTGCCGGCATGATGTATCGGCCGCAGCCACCCCGCATGAAGGGATGGCGCGTTCGGATGAAGCATCGAATGCTTGACGTCCACCCGCGACGACCTACGTCGCGTCTTGGAACGTTCGTGGTCTAGCCTCGGCCGCGATGCGCGGTCAATAGAACGATTTTCTCAAGTTGCGATGTCTTGCAGAAATGCCGGCTATTGAATGCTGGCATGCTGAATTACGGTGCCGTGCAGTCGTGTTTCTGGAGAATGTACTTCTCCAAATGCCTCGTCCGGCGCGATGAAGGGCAAGCTCGTCCCACCGTCCGCTCGACCGTTCCGACGCCCGCGCGGGACGAGCGACCGTTCCCGTCGCCGAGACGAGCGAGACGAGCGAGACGGCGCAGCCGCCGGCGCCTCCGATCGTGGCCGCGAGCCGGCCGCCTTCGCATCGGCCCGTGTCAGATCCCGTCCCCGAAGAACTGGTCCATGCTCTGGGCCGGCTCCTCGCTGCGCGGCAGCTTCGAAACCACGCGCGCCGGCACCCCGGCGACCGTGGTGTGGGCCGGCACGTCGTGCAGCACGACCGCGGCCGCCGCGACGCGGGCGCCCTCGCCGACGCGGATGTTGCCGAGCACCTTGGCGCCGACGCTCAGCAGCACCCCGCGCTCGATCTTGGGATGGCGGTCGCCGCTCTCCTTGCCGTTGCCGCCGAGCGTCACGGATTGCAGGATCGAGACGTCGTCGGCGATCACCGTGGTCTCGCCGATCACCACCCCGGTGGCGTGATCGATGAACACGCCGGAGCCGATGCGCGCCGCCGGGTGGATGTCGGCGCCGAACACTTCCGAGATCCGGCTCTGCACGTGCAGCGCCAGCGTCGCCCGGCCCTGGTGCCAGAGCCAGTGCGCCACCCGGTAGCCCTCCAGCGCCGCCAGGCCCTTGTAGAACAGGAACGGGTCGAGATAGCGCCGGCAGGTCGGGTCGCGCTCGCGGATGGCGACGAGGTCGCGCACCGCGTGGGCGCCGGCATGCGGGTCGGCCTCGAAGGCGGCGAGGCAAAGGTCGCGCATCGCCAGCCGCGACAGGTCGCCGTCGCCGAGACGGTGCGCGAGCCGGTAGGCGAAGGCCTGCGCGATGCTGCGCTGGTCGAGGACGGTCGCCTGGATGATGCCGGCATAGAGCGGCTCCTCCACCAGCGCCGCCTCGGCCTCGGCGCGGACCTCCGCCCAGACCGCGTCGACGCTCGTGCTGCGGCTCGTCGTCCGCAGCGGCGCCTGCGGCAGGGAGGAGCGCGCCTCGAGGATGGCTCCGAGGCTCATGCGGCGACCCGCGAGCGGATCGGCATCCTCACGCCGTCCGCTTCTCGAAGAGATCCGGCAGGTAGCGATGCAGGGTCTCGTGGCCGTCGAACTTGACGTCGAGGGTGACCCGGGCCGCCTGCGCCTCGTCGTGCGTCTCGACCACGCGACCGAGGGCGTGGCGCCAGATGCCGAGCGCTTCGGCGACGTCGAGCCGAGCGAACACGACCTGATCGCCCTCGGCGATCGCGGCGGCCGCGCCGGTGCGATGCGCCCCCGCCCGCGGCGAACGAACCGGGGTCGGCGGCGCGAGGACGTCGTTGTCCTCCCAGGCGTCGAATTCGGAGATGCTTTGCGTCGCGGAAGCTCTGTCCAGCAGCATGATTCTTCCGTTAAGTTATTGACTTGATTGAATAATTGGTGATCCTGCGGGGGATTGCAAGTCTTGTTTCCGGCGACCCCGCGCGATACGCCGGCCGCCGCACGCGAAGGAGGACCGCCCGCATGACCAGCATCGATCTGTCCGCGCTCGCCGGCGGAGCGCTGATCGGCCTCTCGGTGGCGCTGCTGCTGCTGCTGAACGGCCGCATCGCCGGCATCAGCGGCCTCGTCGCCGGCCTCGGCACCGACCGGGGCGAGCGCCGGCGGGTGGATGCCGCCTTCGTCGCCGGCTTGCTAATCGGGCCGCCGGCCTTCGCCTGGCTCTCCGGCGCGTGGCCGGAGATGCGGATCGTCGCCTCGCTGCCGGCGCTCGTCGTCGCGGGCCTGCTCGTCGGGTTCGGCACGCGGCTCGGCTCGGGCTGCACCAGCGGCCACGGCGTCGCCGGCCTTGCCCGTCTGTCGCCGCGCTCGCTCGTGGCGGTGCTCACCTTCCTGTCGGCCGGGATGGCGACGGTGGCGGCGACGCGCGCCTTCGGGGGGGCGTGGTGATCGGCCTCCGGCGCCTGCTGGCGGGGCTCGCGGCGGGCGTGATCTTCGGGGTCGGCCTGTCCGTGTCCGGCATGCTCGACCCGGTGCGGGTCCGCGGCTTCCTCGACGTCACGGGAGCCTGGGACCCGAGCCTGATGTTCGTGCTCGGCGGCGCGGTCGCCGTCTCGGCGCTCGGCTATCGCCTGTCCCGCCGGCTGCCGCGGCCGATCCTCGCCGACGCCTTCCAGATCCCGACGAACCGCCGGATCGACGCGGCCCTCGTCGGCGGGTCGGCCGTGTTCGGGATCGGCTGGGGGCTCTCCGGCTTCTGCCCCGGGCCGGCGGTCGCGGCCCTCTCGACCGGGAGGCTGCCCGTCGCCGTCTTCGTCGCGGCGATGCTGGTCGGGATGGCCGCCCACCGCTTCGCGACGGCGCCGGGATCGAGAGCCGCCGCGGGTCCGACTCGATAAGATTCCGGCGCCCGCACGCCCGCCGGACGATCGCGCCGCCAAGCCCGGACGCCGCCCGGACGGGATCCTGTGCGAAGCCGCCCCGAGGACGAAGAACGTCGCCGACGGGGCGGAGATCGACGGGGCTCTTCCCTCGAAGCCCTGCGGCCCGACGGGGATGCCGCCGCGTCGGGCGACGCGATCCAGGCGCGTGTCGCGATTCGCGACCGCGCCGACGGGTACGGCCTACCGGCCGCCCGATCGGGCGCTAGCTACCGCGGCGACCCGCCCGGCGCCGCGACCTTCGTCGGCTGCGCCGGGCGTCCCGCAGATCCGGCCGGGGAGGCGGGACGCCGCTCCGGCCCAACAGGATGCCGCCTATGGAATATTTGCACACGATGGTGCGCGTCGCCGATCTCGACACGGCGCTCGCGTTCTACGTCGACACCTTCGGATTGCAGGAGGTGCGCCGCATCGACAACGAGAAGGGCCGCTTCACGCTGGTCTTCCTCGCCGCCCCCGGCGACGCGGCCCGCGCCGAGACCACCAAGTCGCCCCTGGTGGAACTGACCTACAACTGGGACCCGGAGACCTATTCCGGCGGGCGCAACTTCGGGCACCTGGCCTATCAGGTCGACGACATCTACGCCTTCTGCGCCCGGCTGAAGGACAAGGGCGTCACCATCAACCGGCCGCCGCGCGACGGCCACATGGCCTTCGTGAAGTCGCCGGACGGCATCTCGATCGAGATCCTGCAGAAGGGCGGCGCGAAGGAGCCGCAGGAGCCGTGGGCCTCGATGGAGAACACCGGCAGCTGGTAGCCCGCTTGACCCGGGCGGCCGATCCGGCCCACATCCGCGCCGGATCAGTCGGCCGGGCGGCCGCTCCGGGCGTCAGCCCGGGGAGGAAAGTCCGGGCTCCATGGAGAGACGGTGCCGGATAACGTCCGGCGGGGGCGACCCCAGGGACAGTGCCACAGAGAGCAGACCGCCCCGGGCCGCGAGGTCGCGGGGTCAGGGTGAAAGGGTGCGGTAAGAGCGCACCGCGGACGCGGCAACGCGGACGGCACGGCAAACCCCACCGGGAGCAAGACCGAATAGGGGCGGCGCGCCTCGCCTCGCGAGAGGCAGAGACAGGCCCGCTCTCCAGGCCAGTCGCCCGGGTTGGTTGCTTGAGGCGGTCGGCAACGATCGTCCCAGAGGAATGGCCGCCACGTCCGGGTGCCTCGCGGCATCCGGGCCCTACAGAACCCGGCTTACAGGCCGGCTGATCCGCTCGTTCCCGGCCCGGCGCGTCGTCGGGAACCCCGGCTAAGCCGTTGACGGATCGTGCCGATCCTCGGGCGGCTGCGGGATCGTGGGGAATATATGCCCGCGCTGGTCGAAGCTGTGCGAAGCTTTCGCCGGCTGCCGCTTTCACGTCGTCACTACAGTCGTTGATCGCAGCCCGAACCTCGGCCGACGCGACGAAAAATTGACCGTCGGTTAACCTTGTCGAGGTCAGATCGGACGTCCGCGATGCGGGTCTTCGCTTGCGTTGACGATCGTCAGAGGCCCATGGTACCCGCCAACATCTCGTCAACGGTGACTTCCGGATCGACGGACGCGCCCCGCGCCCAAGCGGGGATCGCCCGTGTGCGGGCCTTTGGCCGCCGCATCACCGGGACCGCCCAAACCGACCGCGCCGCGACGCAGCGGCCGGGTGCAGGCAGCCATGAGCCGAACCGTTCCCCCCGTCCACGGCGGGCTGCCTCGGCCGCGCGCGGCCCGGCGAACCTCCGCAGGCGGGGTGCCCCGATGACGCGCAAGCCCCTGGAGCCGGCCGGCGGACCGCACGTTCCGGTGCTGCTCGACGAGGTGCTGGCCGCCCTCGACCTGTGCGGGGCCGGGCTTGCGGTCGACGGCACCTTCGGCGCCGGCGGCTACACCCGCGCGATGCTCGCCGCCGATCCCGACCTGCGCGTGATCGGCATCGACCGCGACCCGTCGGCGATCGCCGGCGGCGCCGGGCTCGTCGCCGCCGCGAACGGGCGGCTCACCCTGGTTCCCGGACGGTTCGGCGCCCTCGACGCCCACCTCGCTGAGCTCGGCGAGGCGCAGGCCGATCGGATCGTGCTCGATATCGGCGTGTCGTCGATGCAGATCGACCAGCCCGAGCGCGGCTTCTCGTTCCGCAACGACGGCCCGCTCGACATGCGGATGGCCGCCACCGGCCTCAGCGCCGCCGACCTCGTCAACGAGGCCGAGGAGGCGGAGCTCGCCGACATCATCTACCATTACGGCGAGGAGCGGCGCTCGCGCGCGGTGGCCCGCACCATCATCGAGGCGCGCCGGCGCGGCCGGATCGAGACCACGGCGCAGCTCGCCGACCTCGTCGCCGGCGTCGTCCGCACCGAGCCCGGCAGCGGCATCCATCCGGCGACGCGCACGTTCCAGGGCCTGCGCATCGCGGTCAACGACGAGCTCGGGGAGCTGGTCCAGGCGCTGCACGCGGCCGAGCGGATGCTCGGGCCGGGCGGGCGGCTCGCGGTGGTGACCTTCCACTCGCTCGAGGACCGCATCGTCAAGCAGTTCTTCTCCGCCCGCAGCGGCCGCGCGGTCCAGGCCTCGCGCCACATGCCGAGCGCGCTGCCCGGCGGCGAGCCCGCCGCCGCCAAGAGCTTCAAGCCGGTGACCAAGGGACCGGTGCTGCCCTCCGATTCCGAGACCGCGCGCAACCCGCGCGCGCGCTCGGCCAAGCTGCGGGCCGCCGAGCGCACGGATGCACCCGTGCCGGCGCCGCTCGCCGCGATCCAGGCGCTCGCCGCGCTTCCCGAAGCCCCGCGCGGAGGCGCACGCCGGTGATCCGCCTGCTCAACCTGCTCGCCGTCGCCGGCCTCGTCGCCTCGGCGATCTACGCCTACTCGATCAAGTACGACACGCTCTACCAGGGCGGTCAGGTCTCGAAGCTGAAGAGCGGCCTGCATGCCGAGCGGCAGGCCATCGCCGTGCTGCGCGCCGAGTGGCAGCTCCTGACCCGGCCGGACCGGCTGCAGGCGGCGGTGGAGAAGCACCTCGCCCTGGAGCCGATCGGCACCAGCCATCTCGGGCGCCTCGCCGACCTGCCGGCCCGGCCCGAGCGCGGCGACGAGATCGGCCGCCTGCTCGCGGCCACCGCGACGCCGAAGGAGAAGGGGCCGGCCTCCGAGCCCCGCACCACCGGATCGATCACCCACACCGTCGTCACGACCCGCACGCCGAACGCGGCCTCGAGGTAGTCCCCGTGTCCCAAGACGCTCACGACGCCGCACCCGAAGACGCCGCCCGCGATCCGCAGGCCGCCGACCCGCACGCGCTGCCCGACGACGCGGCCGGGCACGATCACGCCGAGCCCGAGCTTGAATCCGCGCCGCGTTCCCACGCCGTCGAGGAGCCGGTGCTCGAGACCGAGCCGCGGGTCCATCCCGGGATGCGCCTGTTCCGGGCGATGTTCCGCCTCGCGATCGAGCGCTCCTACACCCGCGTCGCGCTGGTCGGCCTCGCGTTCCTGGCGGTGTTCGGCGCGATCAGCGTGCGGCTCCTGTCGATCGCGATCTTCGGCGCGCCGCCGAGCCAGGAGCACCGGGTGGCGGCCGCCGCCACCACCGCGATCCGGCCCGACATCATCGACCGCAACGGCGAGATCCTCGCCACCGACATCCGCACCGTCTCGGTCTTCGCCGAGCCCGGCAACATCTACGACAAGGACGAGGCGGTCGAGCTGCTTACCGCCGTCCTGCCCGAGCTGAACGCCACGGAGCTGCGCGCCAAGCTCACCCAGAAGCCGGGCAAGAAGGGCGTCGGCTTCGTCTGGGTGAAGCGCGAGCTGACGCCGAAGCAGCAGGCCGAAGTCCACCGGCTCGGCATCCCCGGCATCGGCTTCCTGCCCGACCACAAGCGCGTCTACCCGAACGGGGTCGCCGCCGCCCACATCATCGGCGCGACGAACCTCGACAACATCGGCATCGCCGGGATGGAGAAGTACATCGACAACCAGGGCAACAAGGCCCTGAACGAGTTCGGCTTCGTCGCCAAGCAGACCGACCTCAAGCCGATCCAGCTCTCGGTCGACCTGCGCGCGCAGTTCGCGGTGCGCGACGAGCTGGCCAAGGGCATCGAGCACTTCAAGGCCAAGGCCGGCGCCTCGATGATCCTCGACGTCCAGACCGGCGAGGTGATCGCGCTGGTCTCGATGCCGGACTTCGACCCGAACAACCCGGTCGACGCCCTGTCCGACGACAAGATCAACCGCATGAACGTCGGCGTCTACGAGATGGGCTCGACCTTCAAGGCGATGACCCTCGCGATGGCGCTCGAATCGGGCAAGTACAACGTCAACTCGACCTTCGACACCCGCGGCGGCGTGCTGAGCTGGGGCCGCCAGAAGATCCACGAGTATCACGGCACCAACCGCGTCATCACCATGCCGGAGGTGTTCACCCACTCGTCCAACATCGGCTCGGCCAAGATGGCGCTCGGCGTCGGCGTGCCCGGCCACAAGGCGTTCCTCAAGAAGATGGGCCTGCTCGACCGGATGCGGACCGAGCTGCCCGAGTCGGCCATGCCGATCATCCCGCCGCGCTGGACCGAGATCAACACCATCACCATCGCCTTCGGCCACGGCCTCGCGGTGGCGCCGATCCAGGCGACGGCGGCGGTGGCGGCGATCGCCAACGGCGGCTTCCTGATGACGCCGACCTTCCTCAAGACCGACGTCAAGGAGGCGATGGCGAAGGCGACGCAGGTGCTGAGCCCGCAGACCAGCGAGGCGATGCGCTTCATCATGCGGCTCAACGCGACCGAAGGCTCGGCCAAGAAGGCGGCGATCCCGTACTACTTCGTCGGCGGCAAGACCGGCACCGCCGAGAAGGTGATCGGCGGGCGCTACAACAAGAACCGCCTGTTCACGACCTTCATGGCGGCCGCCCCGATGGACAAGCCGAAATACCTGTTCGTGACCATCATGGACGAGCCGCAGGGCCTGCCGGAGAGCGGCGGCTACGCCACCGCCGCCTGGAACTCCGGCGTCGTCACCGGCAAGGTGATCGAGCGCGTCGCGCCGATCCTCGGCCTGCCGCCGCAATTCGAGCCGCCGGCCAAGCCCTTCCCGCTGATGGTCAAGCTCAACGCCTACCACGCCAGCATGGTCGGCGGCCCGTGAGCGCGCCGACCCTGGGCACCCTGTTCCCGGATGCGGGAACGGGCGAAGCCGGCCGCCTGGTGGCCGGGCTGACCGCCGACAGCCGCAACGTGGTGCCGGGCGGCGTCTTCGTCGCGGTGCCGGGGACCCGGGCCGACGGGCGGCTGTTCGCGGCCAAGGCCGCGGCGGCCGGCGCCGTCGCCGTGGTCGGGGAGGGCGACCGTCCCGCCGACCTGCCGCGGGATTGCGCCTGGATCGCCGTGGCGGATGCCCGCCGGGCGCTCGCGCTCGCCGCCGCGCGCCTGTCGGGCCGCCAGCCCGAGACCATCGTCACGGTGACCGGCACCGCCGGCAAGAGCTCGGTCGCCGACTTCGTCCGCCAGATCCTGTCGCGGATCGGGCGGGAATCGGCGAGCCTCGGCACCGTCGGCATCGTCACCAACCGCGGCGCCGCCTACGGCTCGCTGACCACGCCCGATCCGGTGACCCTGCACCAGACCCTGGCGCGGCTCGCCGACGACGGCATCACCGACCTCGCGATGGAGGCCTCCTCGCACGGCATCGAGCAGCGCCGCCTCGACGGCGTGCGGCTGGCCGCCGCCGGTTTCACCAATCTCGGGCGCGACCACCTCGACTACCATGCGACGGTCGAGGACTACCTCGCCGCCAAGCTCCGCCTGTTCGCGACCCTGCTGCCGGCGGGCGCGCCCGCCATCGTCAACGCCGACGGCGCCTATGCGGACCGGGTGATCGCCGCCGCGACCGAAGCCGGCCACGCCATCCGCACAACCGGCCGCGCCGGCTCCGACATCCGCCTCCTTGATGCCCGGACCGAGGGCTTCGCGCAGGTGCTCGACCTCGACGGCCGCCACGGCCGACGCCGGATCCGGCTGCCGCTGGTCGGCGGGTTCCAGGTCGAGAACGCGCTCGTCGCCGCCGGCCTCGCGCTCGCCACGCCCGCCGGCGCCGCCGACCCCGACGGCGTGTTCGCGAGCCTGGAGCACCTCACCGGCGTGCCCGGCCGCATGGAGCGCATCGGCGAGGTCAACGGCGCGCTCTGCCTCGTCGACTACGCCCACAAGCCGGAAGCCCTGGAGGGCGTCCTCGTCGCGTTGCGCCCCTTCGCCACCGGGCGCCTCGTCGTGGTCTTCGGCTGCGGCGGCGACCGCGACCGCGGCAAGCGCCCGATCATGGGCGCCATCGCCGCGCGGCTGGCCGATACGGTGATCGTCACCGACGACAATCCCCGCTCCGAGGACCCGGCCGCGATCCGCGCCGCCATCCTCGCCGAGGCGCCGGGCGCCGGCGAGATCGGCGACCGCGCCGAGGCGATCCGCACGGCCGTGCGCGGGCTCGGGCCCGGCGACGTGCTGGTGGTGGCCGGCAAGGGTCACGAAACCGGCCAGATCGTGGGCGACCGGGTGCTGCCGTTCTCGGACCACGCAGTGCTGCGGGCGGCGATCGATGGGGATCTGCGATGAGCGCCGTTCCCGTGAAACACGACGACTGCCGCACGTCTCCCTCCCCCCTCTGCGGGGGAGGGTGGCCCGCGAAGCGGGTCGGGAGAGGGGAGCGACATCTCCGGACAACTCGCTCCCCTCTCCCGACCCTCGCTGACGCGAGGCCCACCCTCCCCCGCGAAGGGGGGAGGGAAGATGCGTTGCACCGTCGCGCTCGACCGGAGGCCGCATGAGCCCGAACGCCAAACCGCTCTGGACGGCGGCCGAACTCGCGGCCGCCACCGGGGGAACGCTCCAGGGCGAGCGCGGCGCCGTCACCGGCGCTTCGATCGACACCCGCACGCTGCAGCCGGGCGACCTGTTCTTCGCGATCCGGGGCGAGGCTCGCGACGGGCACGACTTCGTCCGCGCGGCGCTCGACAAGGGCGCGGGCGCGGCGGTGGTCGCCGCCGACCGCGCCGCGTCGTTCGACGGACCCGTCCTGGCCGTGCCGGGGGAGGGCCCCGATCCGGTCCTCGACGCGATGACGCGCCTCGGCCGCGCGGCCCGCGCCCGCACCGCGGCCCAGGTCGTGGCCGTGACCGGCTCGGTCGGCAAGACCGGCACCAAGGAGGCCCTGCGCCACGTGCTGTCGGCGCAAGGGGAGACCCACGCCTCCGTCGCCTCCTACAACAACCACTGGGGCGTGCCGCTGACGCTGGCGCGGATGCCGGCCGAGAGCCGCTTCAGCGTGTTCGAGATCGGCATGAACCACCCGCGGGAGATCGTGCCGCTCGTCGCGCAGGTCCGCCCGGAGGTGGCCCTCGTCACCACCGTCGAGCCGGTCCACATCGAGCACTTCGCCTCGCTGTCGGCGATCGCCGACGCCAAGGGCGAGATCTTCTCGGGCCTCGCGCCCGGCGGCGTCGCGGTGCTCAACCGCGACAACCCGAGCTTCGCCCGCCTCCACGCCCATGCCCTCGCCTCGTCGGCCGGGCGCATCGTCACCTTCGGCGAGCACGAGGAGGCCGACGTGCGGGCGCGCCGGATCGTGCTGCGCCCCGACCTCTCGGTGGTCGACGCGGTGGTGATGGGCCAGCCGGTGACCTACCAGCTCGGCACCCCCGGCCGGCACACCGCGATGAACTCGCTCGGCGTGATGGCGGTGATCCACAGCCTCGGCGCCGACCTCGCGCGCGCCGCCCTGTCGCTCGCGGCCCTGCGGCCGCCGGTCGGGCGCGGCGAGCGCACCGCGCTCCAGCTTCGCGACGGCGAGGCCTTCCTCGTCGACGAGAGCTACAACGCCAACCCGGCCTCCGTGCGCGCCGCGCTCTCGACGCTGGCGGCGATCGAGACCGGTCCGCGCGGGCGCCGCATCGCCGTTCTCGGCGACATGCTGGAGCTCGGGGCGGCCGCGGACGCGCACCACCGCGACCTCGCCGGCGCCGTCGCCGACCACGGCGTCGACCTCGTCTTCACCGCCGGCGCCCTGATGGGCCACCTGTTCGAGGCGCTGCCGGTCGCGCGCCGGGGCATCGCGGCCGCCGCCTCGGCCGACCTCGTCGAGCCGCTGGCCGCGATCCTGCGGCCGGGCGACGCCGTGATGGTCAAGGGCTCGAACAGTATTCGCATGGGTCGGATTGTCGAGGCGCTCAAAGCCCGCTACGCGAACCCCCCGGCGCGCCACGACGCGTCGGCCCTGTCCGCCGGGCCGTGACCGGCACCTGATCGTCCGCCGAGGCCCCGGGACCGTTCGCGTCCCGCCGGCGCCCTTTCTTCGTGTGAGCCAAGCCGCCGAGCCCCCGGATGCTGTATCTCCTGTCGGACCTGAGCGGCACGCTCTCGGCCCTCAACGTCTTCCGCTACATCACCTTCCGGACGGGAGGCGCGCTGTTCACGGCGGGCCTGTTCGTGTTCTGGTTCGGGCCGCTGATCATCTCGCTGCTGCGTCTGCGCCAGGGCAAGGGCCAGCCGATCCGCGAGGACGGGCCGCAGACCCACCTGCTGACCAAGCGCGGCACGCCGACCATGGGCGGCCTGATGATCCTGGCCGGCGCCATCGTCGCGATCCTGCTCTGGGCCAACCCGCGCAACCACTACGTCTGGATCACCCTCACGGTGACGCTGGGCTTCGGCGCGATCGGCTTCTACGACGACTACCTCAAGGTGACGAAGCAGTCGCACAAGGGCTTCTCGGGCAAGCTCCGCCTCGGGCTCGAGGCCCTGATCGCGATCACGGCCTGCTACGCGATCTCGTACTTCTCGCCGTCCACGCTGCAGAACCAGCTCGCCTTCCCGGTGTTCAAGGACGCGCTGCTGAATCTCGGCTGGTTCTACGTGCTGTTCGGCGGCTTCGTCATCGTCGGCGCGGGCAACGCGGTGAACATGACCGACGGCCTCGACGGGCTCGCCATCGTCCCCGTGATGATCGCCTGCGGCACCTTCGGCGTCATCGCCTACCTCGTTGGCAACTCCTTCACCGCGAGCTACCTCCAGGTGAACTACGTGCGCGACACCGGCGAGCTCGCGGTGGTGGCTGGCGCGGTGATCGGGGCGGGGCTCGGCTTCCTGTGGTTCAACGCGCCGCCGGCGCAGATCTTCATGGGCGACACCGGCTCGCTCGCTCTGGGCGGCCTCCTCGGCGTCGTCGCGGTGGCCACCAAGCACGAGATCGTCCTGGCGATCGTCGGCGGCCTGTTCGTCCTCGAGATCATGTCGGTGATCATCCAGGTCGCGTCGTTCAAGCTCACGGGCAAGCGCGTCTTCCGCATGGCGCCGATCCATCACCACTTCGAGCAGAAGGGCTGGAAGGAGCCGCAGGTCGTGATCCGGTTCTGGATCATCGCCGTCATCCTGGCGCTCGCCGGCCTGGCGACGCTCAAGCTGCGGTGAGCTGTGGTAGACTTTGCGCAACCGACGCTTGTTCCACCCCCGCCCTCATCCTGAGATGCGCACGCGAAGCGGGCGCCTCGAAGGAGTCCTCCAGCGACCGCCATGTGTTCTGGAGGTCGCCTTCGAGGCTCGCCGACGCGGGCACCCCAGGATGAGGGGGGAGGGGCGGGACAACCCCGATTGCCGACCTGTTCCGAGTTTCCGATGACCCCAGCCACAACCTACGCCGGCCGCGCTGTCGCTCTGTTCGGGCTCGGCGCCTCCGGCCTCGCCACCGCGCTCGCCCTGAAGGAAGGCGGCGCCCGCGTGATCGCCATGGACGACAACGCCGAGGGCGTCGCCAGGGCCGCCGCCCAGGGGATCGAGACCGCGGACCTGCGCGCGGCCGACTGGTCGGGCTTCGCGGCGCTGATCCTCTCGCCCGGCGTGCCGCTGACCCATCCGGTGCCGCACTGGACGGTCGCGCTCGCCAAGGCGGCCGGCATCGAGATCGTCGGCGACATCGAGCTGTTCTGCCGGGAGCGGCGCGCGGTCGCGCCGGGCGCGCCGTTCGTCGCGATCACCGGCACCAACGGCAAGTCGACCACCACGGCGCTGATCGCGCACATCCTGCGCGCGGCCGGGCGCGACGTGCAGATGGGCGGCAACATCGGCACCGCGATCCTGTCGCTGGCGCCCCCGGCGCCCGACCGCATCCACGTCGTCGAGCTGTCCTCGTTCCAGATCGACCTGACGCCCTCGCTCGATCCGAGCGTCGGCGTGCTCCTCAACATCACCCCCGATCACCTCGACCGCCACGGCACCTTCGCGCAATACGCCGCGATCAAGGAGCGGCTGATCCAGGGCTCGGACCGCGCGGTCGTCGGCGTCGACGACGGGCCGAGCCGCGCCATCGCGGACCGGTTCGCGGAACGGGGCGGCGACCGGCTCACCCGCATCCACGTGCCCCGCGACGCGGCGCTCACCGCCGACGCCGTCACCGTCCGCGACGGGGTGATCGCGGACCGTGATGGTGCGCCGATCGCCGACGTGTCCGCGATCCGGTCGCTGCGCGGCGCGCACAACTGGCAGAACGCGGCCGTGGCGGTCGCGGTCGCCCGCGCGCTCGAGCTCTCGCCCGACGACATCCAGGCCGGGCTCGCGAGCTTTCCCGGCCTGCCGCACCGGATGGAGGAGGTCCGGGTCCACGGCGGCGTGCTGTTCGTCAACGATTCCAAGGCGACCAACGCCGATTCCACCGAGAAGGCGCTCACCGCCTTCCGCGACATCCACTGGATCCTCGGCGGCAAGGCGAAGGACGGCGGCATCTTCCCGCTGGTCCCGTATTTCGAGCGCATCGCGCACGCCTACCTGATCGGCGCCGCCTCCGACGCCTTCGCCGCGACGCTGGAAGGCGCCGTGCCCTACACCCGCTGCGAGACCCTGGACGTCGCCGTCCGGGCGGCGGCAGAGGGCGCGGCGGCCTCGGGCGCGCCCGAGCCGGTGGTGCTGCTCTCGCCGGCCTGCGCCTCCTACGACCAGTTCCGCAGCTTCGAGCAGCGCGGCGACGTGTTTCGCGAGCTGGTGCGCGCGCTGCCCTGAACGGCCGGACGCCGGCGCCGGCGGGCGAGCCCCGCGCCGGACGTCTCCCTACCGGGCGAGCACGCGAGCCGCTTCGCGCGTCGTCGCCACCGCGACGGAGACCTCCGTCACCGAGCCCGAGATCGTGCTGATGTTGGCCGTGATCGCCGCGACGGCCTGGGCCGCGGCCTGCATGCTCTGCGACAGGTCGCGCGTGACGATGCTCTGCTCCTCGACCGCGCTCGCCGTCGCGACGACGTTCTCGCGCATGATGTCGACCGAGCCGCTGATCGAATCGAGGGCGCCGACCACCTCGCTCGACAGGCCCTGCAGGCCGTTGATCTCGGCGCCGATCTGCTCCGTCGCACGGGCGGCCTGGTTGGCGAGGTTCTTGACCTCGCTCGCGACGACCGCGAAGCCGCGTCCGGCTTCTCCGGCACGCGCCGCCTCGATGGTGGCGTTGAGCGCGAGCAGGTTGATCTGCGCGGCGATCGACTGGATCAGCCCGACGATGCCGCTCATCGACCCGGCAGCCTCCGAGAGGCGCTGGGTGAACCCGCCGGCCGCCTGGACCCGCTCGAAGGCGGCGTCGGTCGCGCCGCGCGAATATCCCATGCTCTGGGAGATCTCGGCGACGGAGGCGGCCAGTTCCTCCGCCGCCGCCGCCATCGTCGCCACGTTGCCCGACGTCGTCTCCGCGGCCGCGAATGCCGCGCCCGACCCGTCCGCCGAGCGGGTAATCGCCTGGTCGATCTCGGAGAAGTTGCGCTCGATCAGCCTGCGGAGGTTGGCCAGCAGCATGACCTGATCGGTGATGTCGGTGGCGAGCTTCACGACCTTGTAGGGGCGGTTCGAGGCGTCGAAGATCGGGTTGTAGGTCGCCTGGATCCAGACCTCGCGGCCGCCCTTCGCGATGCGCTTGTACTGCGCCGCCTGGTACTCGCCGCGCTTCAGCGCCGCCCAGAACGCCGCGTAGTCCGCGCTCTGCCCGTAGGCCGGCTCGACGAACATGCTGTGCGGGCGGCCGCGGACCTCGGAGAGGTCGTAGCCCACCACGGCGAGGAAGTTCGCGTTGGCCTCGAGGATGGTGCCGTCGAGATCGAAGGCGATCACCCCTTGCGCCTTGTCGATCGCCGCGATCTGGCCGGCCCGGTCGGCATCCTCGGCCTTCTGCCGCGTGATGTCGGTGGCGAACTTCACCACCTTGTAGGGCTTGCCGTCACGCCCGATCATCGGGTTGTAGGAGGCCTCGATCCAGATGTCGCGGCCGCCCTTCGCCATCCGCCGGAACTGGCCCGCGCTGAACGCGCCGCTGCGGAGACGATCCCAGAACGCCTTGTACTCCGCCGAGTCCCGGTACTGCGGATCGACCAGCATCGCATGCGGCTGCCCGACCAGCTCGGGCAGGCTGTAGCCCACAGCTGCGAGAAAATTCGCGTTGGCGTGGAGGATGCGGCCCGAGAGGTCGAACTCGATCACCCCCTGCACCCGGTCGAGGGCGGCAAGCTTGGCGGCGGCTTCGACAGTCTTGCGTGCAGCGAACATGGGCGGATCGTCCCGGCGCGGCATCTTCGCAATGCGATGCCGAAGTGAACACAATCCAAGATTGCGTTTTTGCTGTTAAGATTTCGTATTCGGTCGACCGTGGCGCGACCGATCGGCGAGGAGGCGCCGGGGGTTGGCGGGACGGGCGGCGGCTCCGGCGCGGTTTCGCAAGGATGCGTTTACCATTCGCGGACAGGATCGCTCTCGACCGTCGCGTGCCCCTGCGCGACCGCTCGCAAGGCCGTCGCACGCCCATGATCTCCCGCGCGGAACGCACGCCCCTGACCGACTGGTGGTGGACGGTCGACCGCGGCCTGCTCGCGGCGCTCGCCGCCCTGATGGTCGCCGGCCTCGTCTTCCTGATGGGCGGCGGGCCGCCGGTGGCCGAGCGCATCGGCCTGCCGACCTTCTACTTTCTCAACCGCCAGGCGATGTACCTCGCGCCGACGATCCTGCTGATCTGCGCGGTCTCGTTCCTGAGCTTGCGCGGCATCCGCCGGCTGGCGCTCGGCACCTGGCTCGCGGGCGTCGCGCTGTGCCTCCTCGCCGGCAAGTTCGGGCCGGAGATCAAGGGCGCCCACCGCTGGATCCAGTTCGGCTCGTTCGGCCTGCAGCCCTCGGAGTTCGTCAAGCCCGCCTTCGTCGTGGTCGCCGCCTGGGCGTTCTCGGAGGGCGCGCAGCGCCGCGACATGCCGGGCGGCTTCCTTGCGATCCTGCTCCTGCCGATCACCATCGTCCCGCTGCTGCTGCAGCCCGATTTCGGGCAGACGATGCTGATCACGCTGGTGTGGTGCGCGCTGTTCTTCGTCGCCGGCCTGCACCTGATCTGGGTGGCGGTGCTCGGCGTGCTCGGCCTGACCGGGGTGTTCGCCGCCTACACCTTCTTCCACCACGTCCGCGAGCGCTTCAACCGCTTCCTCGACAAGGATTCGGGCGACAGCTTCCAGACCTTCTGGTCGCAGGAATCGTTCCGCTCCGGCGGATGGTTCGGCACCGGCCCGGGGGAGGGGATCGCCAAGCGCCACCTGCCCGACGCCCATACCGACTTCATCTTCTCGGTGACCGGCGAGGAGTTCGGCGTGCTGGTCTGCCTCTGCCTCGTCGCTTTGTTCGCCTACATCGTGCTGCGCGGGCTCAAGCTCGCGCGCCGCACCGACGACACCTTCTCGAGGCTCGCCATCACCGGTCTGATCACGCTCTTCGGCCTCCAGGCCTGCATCAACATGGCGGTGAACACCCAGCTCATGCCGGCCAAGGGCATGACGCTGCCGTTCGTCTCCTACGGCGGCTCGTCGCTGATCTCGCTCGCGCTCGGCATGGGCTTCCTCGTGGCGCTCACCCGCAAGCGCCCGCGCACCACGATGCTGAGCCAGAAGCCGCCCGGCACCGCGCCGGCCACCGTCGCCGGAGTCATGCGGTGACGGTGTTCACGCCGACCATCCTGCTCTGCGCCGGCGGCACCGGCGGCCACCTGTTCCCGGCCGAGAGCCTCGCCCACGCGCTGCGGGCGCGAGGCATCCGCGTGGTGCTCGCCACCGACGCGCGGGTCGACTCGATCAGCGGCGGCTTCCCGGCCTCCGAGATCGTCACCATCACCTCGGCGACCCCGTCCGGCCGCTCGATGCTGCGCCGGGCCGGCGCGGTGCTGACGCTGGGCCGCGGCTTCGCGGAGGCGGCCAAGACGGTCAAGCGCATCAACCCGGCGGCGATCGTCGGCTTCGGCGGCTACCCGACCGTGCCGCCGATGCTCGCCGGCCAGATCCTGCGCGTGCCGACGATCATCCACGAGCAGAACGCGGTGATGGGGCGGGCCAACGCCTTCCTGGCGCGCGGCGCCCGCACCATCGCCACCGGCTTCAAGGAGGTCCGCGGCGTCCCCGACAAGGCGCGTGCCCCCCGCGTCCACACCGGCAACCCGTTGCGCCCGGCGGTGATCGAGGCCGCGAAGGTCGCCTATCCGCGGCTCGGGCCGGCGGACGCCCTGCACCTCCTCGTCTTCGGCGGAAGCCAGGGCGCGCGGGTGATGGGCGAGGTCGTGCCGAAAGCCCTGGCGCAGCTTCCGGCCGACCTGCGGGCCCGCCTCCACCTCGTGCAGCAGGTCCGCCCCGAGGACCTGACGGCGGTGCAGAACGACTACCTCGCCATGGGGCTCGCCGGCATCGAGGCGGCGCCGTTCTTCAAGGACCTGCCGGGGCGGATGGCGGCGAGCCACCTCGTGGTCGCCCGCTCGGGCGCCTCGACGGTCTCGGAGCTCGCCGCCATCGGCCGGCCGTCGATCCTGGTGCCGCTGCCCGGGGCGCTCGACCAGGACCAGGCCGCCAACGCCGCGACGCTGGCCAAGATCGGCGCGGCCCTGGCCGTCGCGCAGACCGCGTTCACGCCGGACCGGCTCACCGCGGAGCTGGTCGACGCGTTCGCGAATCCCGAGAAATTGACCGCGGCGGCGCAAGCCGCGAAAAGCGCCGGCATCCACGACGCCGCCGAGCGGCTCGCCGCGGTGGTCGTCGACACGGCCGCCCGCACCTGATTCTTCCGGGACGCATGCCTCCGCGCAGTCCCGTCATCGAACGGTTCCTCCCATGAAGCTGCCCGACAAGCTCGGTCCCATCCACTTCATCGGCATCGGCGGCATCGGCATGTCCGGCATCGCCGAGGTGATGCACAACCTCGGCTACACGGTGCAGGGCTCCGACGCCTCGGACAACGCCAACGTGCGGCGGCTGGCCGACAAGGGCATGAGGACCTTCGTCGGCCATGCCGCCGCCAACGTCGAGAATGCCGGCCTCGTGGTCGTCTCGACCGCGATCCAGCGCGACAACCCCGAGTTGATGGCCGCGCGCGAGGCCCGGCTGCCGGTGGTGCGCCGGGCCGAGATGCTGGCCGAGCTGATGCGCTTCAAGTCCTGCGTCGCCATCGCCGGCACCCACGGCAAGACCACGACGACCTCCCTCGTCGCGACGCTGCTCGACGCCGGCAACATGGACCCGACGGTGATCAACGGCGGCATCATCAACGCCTACGGCACCAACGCCCGCATGGGCGAGGGCGAATGGATGGTGGTGGAGGCCGACGAATCCGACGGCACCTTCCTGAAGCTGCCGGCCGACGTCGCCATCGTCACCAACATCGACCCGGAGCATCTCGACCATTTTGGCTCGTTCGACGCGGTCAAGGACGCCTTCCGGCGCTTCATCGACAACATCCCGTTCTACGGCTTCGCGGTGATGTGCATCGACCATCCCGTCGTCCAGGACCTCGTCGGCCACATCGAGGACCGCCGCATCATCACCTACGGCGAGAACCCACAGGCCGACGTGCGCCTCATCGACGTGGACCTGCGCGGCGGTCAGAGCCGCTTCCGCGTGATGATCCGCGACCGGCGTCCGGGCTTCCGCATGGAGATGGAGGACCTCGTCCTGCCGATGCCGGGCAAGCACAACGCGCTCAATGCCACCGCGGCGCTGGCCGTCGCGCACGAGCTCGGCGTGCCGGCGGACGCGATCCGCAAGGCGCTGGCCGGGTTCGGCGGCGTCAAGCGCCGCTTCACCCGCACCGGCGAATGGAACGGCGCCCAGATCTTCGACGATTACGGGCACCATCCGGTGGAGATCAAGGCGGTGCTCAAGGCCGCCCGCGCCTCCACCGACGCGAAGGTGATCGCGATCGTGCAGCCGCACCGCTACTCGCGCCTCGCCTCGCTGTTCGACGATTTCTGCACCTGCTTCAACGATGCCGACACGGTCATCGTCGCCCCCGTCTACGCGGCGGGCGAGGCGCCGATCGAGGGCATCGACCGCGACGGCCTCGTCGCCGGCCTGCGCTCCCGCGGTCACCGCGACGCGCAGGCGCTCGAGCGCCCGGAAGACCTCGCCGGGATCGTGGCCGCGCACGCGACCGAGGGCGACTACGTCGTCTGCCTCGGCGCCGGCAACATCACGCAATGGGCCTACGCGCTGCCGGCGGAGCTGGCGGCGTTCAAGGGGTGAGCTCGAATGAGCCCGGCCGACAGCGAGCGCACGGCATTTCGGCGGCGCCTTCGGCAGGGGCAGACCGAGGCCGAACGGACGCTGTGGTATCGCTTGCGCGATCGGCGGCTGGCCGGGTTCAAGTTCGTTCGGCAGGAGAGCATCGGCCGCTACGTGGCCGATTTCTGCTGCTGTGAGCCGAAGCTGATCATCGAGATCGATGGCAGCCAGCACGCCGACAATGCCTACGACCGCGCTCGCGATGCATGGCTGGCCGATCTGGGCTACCGCGTCCTGCGGTTTTGGAACGCGGAGATCATGAGCAGCCCGTCAGTCGTTCTCGATACGATCTTCAGCGCGCTCCCCCCCTCTCCCCGCACGCGGGGAGAGGGCCGCGACGACCTCGTCGTCGGCGTGGCTAGCCCGAAGGGCGATGGTGAGGGGACGTCGCCGGACGCACCCGTCCTGACCCCGCCCCCGCACCCTCGGCTGCCGCCTCGCTTCGTCGACGACGGGGTCGACGAAGCCCTCTCCCCGCGTGCGGGGAGAGAGGGAGCGAACCGATGACCGCCTTCCCCGACATCACGCCGGCGATCCGCGCCGCCGCGCCGGCCCTGCGGGGGCGGCTGCTGGTGAACGCGGCGTTGTCCGACCTGACCTGGTTCCGCGTCGGCGGCCCGGCGCAGGTGCTGTTCACGCCGGCCGACGAGGAGGATCTCGCCCACCTCCTGGCCGGTCTCGATCCCGAGATCCCGGTGACGGTGATCGGGCTCGGCTCGAACCTGATCGTGCGCGACGGCGGCATTCCCGGCGTGACGATCCGGCTCGGCGGCAAGGCGTTCGGAGCGGTGGAGGTCGACGGCGACCGCCTGCAGGCCGGCACCGCCGTGCCCGACATGCGCCTGGCGAAGGCGGCGGCCGAAGCGTCGCTCGACGGGCTCGCCTTCTTCCGCGGCATCCCGGGCTCGGTCGGCGGCGCCCTGCGCATGAACGCCGGCGCCCATGGCGGCGAGACCACCGACGTGCTCCTCGAGGCGCGCGGGGTCGACCGGCGCGGTGCGCTCCGCCGCTTCGGCCATGCCGAGATGGGCTTCACCTACCGCCATGCGGCGGCGCCCGACGACGTGATCTTCACGAGCGCCCTGTTCCGCGGCCGCCCCGGCGAGCGCGCGGCGATCGAGGCGGAGATGGCGCGGGTGACCGCGGCGCGGGAAGCTGCGCAGCCGATCCGCGAGCGCACCGGCGGCTCGACCTTCAAGAACCCGCCGGGCAGCAAGGCGTGGCAGCTCGTCGATGCCGCCGGCTGCCGCGGCCTGACGCGGGGCGGCGCGCAGGTCTCAGAGATGCATTGCAACTTCCTGATCAATCGCGACGGCGCCACGGCCGCCGACATCGAGGGCTTGGGCGAGGAGGTGCGCCGGCGGGTGCGCGAGACCAGCGGGGTCGAGCTGCACTGGGAGATCAAGCGGATCGGAATCTCCGTCGACAGATCGACGCCTACGCTGACCGGCGATCCGTTCGGCACCTTTTCCGAGTGGGCAGGTCCTGAAGACGGCAAGGCCTATCGTGACCTCTGACCCCTAGTCCGCGTTCGCAAACAGCGTGGGCTGGGCAGAGGCTATCTGAACACGGGCGCCGGCCGCCCGTTCGTCCCCCTTCGACACGCGCCCCGGAGCCCTCCATGTCCAAGCACGTCGCCGTCCTGATGGGCGGCACCTCCTCCGAGCGCGAGGTCTCGCTAAATTCGGGCACCGCCTGCGCCGACGCGCTGGAGGGAGAGGGCTATCGCGTCACCCGCGTCGACGTTGGGGCCGACATCGCATCGGTGCTGACCGAGCTTCGGCCCGATGCGGCCTTCAACGCGCTGCACGGGCCGGCGGGCGAGGACGGCACGATCCAGGGCCTGCTCGAGATCCTGCGCATTCCCTACACGCATTCGGGTGTGCTCGCTTCCGCGCTCGCCATGCACAAGGAGCGGGCCAAGGTGGTGATGCGGGCAGCCGGCGTCAGCGTCCCGGAAGGGCTGGTCGTTAACCGGCATGATGCCGCGAAGTCACACCCGATCGCCCCGCCCTACGTCGTCAAGCCGGTCTCCGAAGGCTCCTCGATGGGCGTGATCATCGTCCGCGACGGGCGCTCGCATCCGCCGCAGATCCTGGCCTCGGACGAATGGGCGTTCGGGGAGGAAGTCCTTGTGGAGACTTACGTTGCGGGCCGTGAGCTCACCTGCGCGGTGATGGGCGACCGGGCCCTCGGCGTGATCGAGATCAAGGCCGCCTCGGGGGGGTGGTACGACTACGACGCGAAGTACGCGCCGGGAGGCTCGATCCACGTCCTGCCGGCCGAACTTAAACCAAATGTTTACCAGCGTGTCCAAGAGTTGTCGTTAACGGCGCATCAAGCACTGGGCTGCCGGGGCGTCAGCCGTGCCGACCTTCGCTACGACGACACACCGGGTGGAACCGGTGCTCTCGTCGTCCTGGAGGTCAACACGCAACCCGGCATGACCCAGACCAGCCTTGTGCCGGACATGGCCGCCCATGCTGGGTATCGTTTCGGTGAGTTCGTGCGATGGATGGTGGAGGACGCGTCTCTGGGCCGCTGAGCCCCGCTGGGTTTCCCGGCGCGACCGGTCCAGCCGCGCGCCTCGTCGGCGGCGTCCTCGCCCGGCTTCCGCGCTTCCTGCGCCGGTCCGACTCGATGCGCCGCGGCCGGCCCGGGCCGTCGATGGCCGAGCGCCTGCCGCGCGGCATCGGCGCCCTCGGCCTCAGCACGGCCTTCGGGGCGCTGGCGCTCGCCGGCTTCGTCGCCAGCGGCCGCTACGACGCCTTCGTCATCGAGAACGGCCGCCCCCTCGACATCCTCGCCCGCGTCGCCGGCTTCGGCGTCGAGCGCGTCACCATCTCGGGCATCTCGCGGATGTACGAGCGCGAGGTGCTCGCCGCCGCCGGCATCGACTGGCGCTCGTCCGTGCCCTTCCTCGACGTCGCCGAGGTGCGCGCCCGCCTGCTCCGGGTGCCGCTGATCGCCTCCGTCTCGGTGCGCAAGATCTATCCCCGCGAGATCGTCATCAACCAGGTCGAGCGCGAGCCCGCCGCCCTGTGGCAGATGAACGGCGAGATCAGCGTCATCGCCGCCGACGGCACGATCATCGATACGATGCGCGACGACCGCTACGCGAGCCTGCCGCTGGTCGTCGGCGACGACGCCAACACCAAGCTCGGCGAGTACCTCGCCCTGGTCGCCGCGGCCGGCCCGCTCGCCGACCGCATCCGCGCCGGCACCTACGTCTCCGGCCGGCGCTGGACCCTGAAGCTCGACGGCGTCGACATCCGCCTGCCGGAAATCGAGCCCGGAGCCGCGCTGGCCCGGCTGGTCGAGCTCGAGCGCGCCAACCGCCTGCTGGAGAAGGACATCATCGCGGTCGATCTGCGGATGCCCGACCGGGTCGTGGTCCGCCTCACCGAGGAGGCCGCGGCCGCCCGGGCCGAGGCGCAGAAGAAGACGAAGAAGGGGACCGCGACGTGAGCGCAGTCCGGTCCACCCGCCGCCCCGCCCGTTCCCCGTCCTTCGTCGGTAAGCGCTGATGCATTCCCAACACGGCCTGACGCCCCGCCTGAAGCCGCTCTCGGCGCGCCGCAGCACCACGCTGTCGGTGCTCGACATCGGCACCAGCAAGGTCGTCTGCCTCATCGCCGAGCTGCAGCCGGCCGAAGCCCTCACCACGCTGAAGGGCCGGACGCACCTCGCCCGCATCATCGGCATCGGCCACCAGCGCTCGCACGGGCTGAAGGGCGGCGCGATCGTCGACCTCGAGGCCGCCGAGGGCGCGATCCGCCAGGCGGTGCACGCCGCCGAGCGGATGGCCAAGGTCGAGGTCCAGTCGGTCATCGTCAACATGAGCGGCGGGCGCCTCGCCTCGCAGCATTTCCAGGCGCGGGTCAACGTCCGCACCGGCACCGTCACCGGCGCCGACGTGGAGCGCGTGCTGGAGACCGCGAGCGCCCACGGCGTCAGCCCCGGCCGCGCCGTGCTGCACGCGCTGCCGACCGGCTACGCCCTCGACGGCCAGGGCGCGGTGATCGACCCCTCGGGGATGATCGGCGAGGCGCTCGGGGTCGACCTCCACGTCGTCACGGCGGAAGCCGCGGCCGCCCGCAACGTCATGCTCGCGATCGAGCACTGCCATCTCGGCGTCGAGGCGGTGATCGCGACCCCCTACGCCGCCGGCCTCTCGGCGCTGGTCGACGACGAGGCCGAGATGGGCGTCTGCGTCGTCGACATGGGCGGCGGCACCACGAGCTTCGGCGTGTTCTCCGGGGGGCATCTCGTCCACACCGACGCGATCGCGGTCGGCGGCCACCACGTCACCATGGACATCGCCCGCGGGCTCTCGACCCGGGTCGCGGCGGCCGAGCGGCTGAAGACGCTCTACGGCTCGGCCATCGCCACCCCGTCGGACGAGCGCGACATGATCGCCGTCCACGGCGTCGGCGAGGACGAGGGCGAGACCCCGAACCACGTTCCGCGCTCGCAGCTGGTGCGGATCATCAAGCCGCGCGTCGAGGAGGTGGTCGAGCTCGTCCGCGACCGCCTGCGCGCGGCCGGCTTCGCCGCCCAGGCGGGGCGCCGGGTCGTGCTCACGGGCGGCGCGAGCCAGCTCGTCGGCCTGCCCGAGGTCACCCGCCGGGTGATGCAGGGCCAGGTCCGGATCGGGCGCCCGCTCGGCATCCGCGGCCTGCCCGAGGCGGCCAAGGGTCCGGCCTTCTCGGCCGCGGTCGGCCTGCTGGTCTACCCGCAGGTGGCGCATGCCGAGCACTTCGAGCCGCGGGGGCAGCGTGCCTTCGCCGGCACCGGCACCGACGGTTACATCGGCCGCGTCTACGAGTGGCTGAAGCAGGGTTTCTAGGCGTTTTCCCGGGCGCCCTCTCGCGCCCGGCCTCGACGAATCGGCGCTTCCTCCACGGAGGCGCTCCGGACAACGCGTTAAAGGTCACGAAGGGCTCGACACCATGGCCATCTCTCTCCAGGCGCCTGACATCCGCGAACTCAAGCCCCGCATCACCGTGTTCGGTGTCGGCGGCGCCGGCGGCAACGCCGTCAACAACATGATCGAGTCGGGTCTGCTCGGCTGCGAGTTCGTCGTGGCCAACACCGACGCCCAGGCGCTGACCTCGTCGAAGGCCGAGCGCGTGATCCAGATGGGGCTGGGCGTGACGCAGGGCCTCGGCGCCGGCTCCCACCCCGAGGTCGGCTCGGCCGCCGCCGACGAGGTGATCGACGAGATCCGCGACCAGCTCTCGGGCGCGCACATGTGCTTCATCACCGCCGGCATGGGCGGCGGCACCGGCACCGGCGCGGCCCCCGTCATCGCCCGCGCCGCCCGCGACATGGGCATCCTCACCGTCGGCGTCGTGACGAAGCCGTTCCAGTTCGAGGGCCTGCGCCGCATGCGCACGGCGGAAGCCGGCATCCAGGAGCTGCAGGCGGCCGTCGACACGCTGATCGTGATCCCGAACCAGAACCTGTTCCGGGTCGCCAACGAGAAGACCACCTTCGCCGACGCCTTCGCGATGGCCGACCAAGTGCTCTACTCGGGCGTCGCCTGCATTACCGACCTGATGGTCAAGGAAGGCCTGATCAACCTCGACTTCGCCGACGTGCGCGCGATCATGCGCGGCATGGGTAAGGCGATGATGGGCACCGGCGAGGCGTCCGGCGAGAAGCGCGCCAGCCGCGCGGCCGAGGCCGCGATCGCCAACCCGCTCCTCGACGACGTCTCGATGAAGGGCGCCCGCGGCCTGCTGATCTCGATCACCGGCGGCGCCGACCTGACCCTGTACGAGCTCGACGAGGCCGCCACCCGCATCCGCGAGGAGGTCGACCAGGAAGCCAACATCATCCTCGGCGCGACCTTCGACGAGAGCCTCGACGGCATCATCCGCGTCTCGGTCGTCGCCACCGGGATCGAGCCGGCGCTGATCTCGGCCAACTCGCCGAACAACAAGGAGATCGCCGAGACCGAGCAGCGCATCGCCGAGGTCGCCGAGCGCCTGCGCTCCGAGGCCCGCTCGCGCGCCGCCCAGAACGCCCCGAGCTTTCGCGCCGCGGCCGAGCCGGCCGTGACGCAGGCTCAGCCGGCCCCCGTCCAGCCCGCGCGCCCGGCCCCCGAGCCGGTGCAGCACGCCGAGCCCCGCATCGAGGCGGCTCCGGTGATGCGCGACGATATCATGCTGACCCAGTCCCAGCCCCGCGCCGCCGCCCCGTTCGTGCCGGCCCCGGCGCCGGCCCCCGAGCCGGTCGCCCAGCACCATGCCGGCCCGTTCATGCCGCCGCGCCCGGCAGCTCCCGTCGCCGCCCCGCTCGCCCGCGCCCCGCGGATGCCGCAGATCCACGAGCTGCCGCCGATCGCCCAGACCCAGATCGCCGCCAGCCGCGGCGAGCCGGTCGACAACCAGGGCGACACCAAGCGCACCAGCCTGCTCCGCCGCCTCGCGACCGTCGGCTTCGGCGGCCGCCGCGAGGAAGCCGAGCCGGCGCCGGCGCCCCGCGCCCAGCCGCAGGTCCAGGCCCCGATGCCGCCGGCCCCGCGGGTCCAGGCTCCGGTCGCCCCGACCTACCGCCCGGCGCAGGGCAACCTCGACGCGCAGGGCCGCATGGCGCCCCAGCCGCGGATGATGGACGACGACCAGCTCGAGATCCCGGCCTTCCTCCGCCGGCAGGCCAACTGATCCGACGCTCACCGAGACCCCGCGGGCGAAGGCCCGCGGGACTTATTCGCGCGATTCGCCGCCCGGCCGGGATGCCGCCCGGGCGCCTGTCGCACCGCAGCATGGATCCGCCGCTCCGCGAGGGCCGGCGGGTTCTTTCGTCGTTCCGGGCGCCGTTTCCGGTCCCGTCGCGCGGCCTCGGACCCGGTCATGGTGCCTCGAAGACACAGCGCGCCGCGGTTGTAGAGGGCTTGTTAACCATTCGTTAACATGTTGCACTGGAACGATATTCCCGAGATCGCGGCGCAAGCGTGTCTGTAACACAGCGTAAGAAAGCGTGATTTGGCCGTGCTGTGCGCCGCAGCTATAAAAATCTCGGACCAACGAATAGCGGCGCGGTTTTCGGACCGACGCCGCACGCAGGGGCTTCAAGCAGCGGACGGATCGGAAGGCGTCGTCACCACGCGAAATGCGGGGTGGCGT
Source organism: Methylobacterium sp. E-041 (assembly GCF_022829665.1). Lineage (NCBI taxonomy): Bacteria > Pseudomonadati > Pseudomonadota > Alphaproteobacteria > Hyphomicrobiales > Methylobacteriaceae > Methylobacterium > Methylobacterium sp. E-041. The sequence goes on from NZ_JAKSYQ010000299.1 coordinate 109,398, forward strand.
GGCCGGATCGCGGCCGAGGGCTAAGGAATGCGGACGAACCAACAAACAACCCTCAAGGGCGCGACCGTGCTGAGCGGCATCGGCGTCCATTCCGGAAACCCGGTTGCGATCACGCTGCGCCCGGCTTCCGCGAACCACGGCATCGCTTTCCTCCGCACCGGAATGGCCTCCGGCAACGACCGTCTGATCAAGGCCCACCACGCCTGCGTTTCCGCGACCGAGCTCTGCACCGTGATCGGCGACGTCGAATCCGGTGCGGTCGCCACGATCGAGCACCTGATGTCCGCCTTCTACGGCCTGGGCGTCGACAACGCGCTGGTCGAGATCGACGGACCGGAAATGCCGATCCTCGACGGAAGCGCGCTCCCCTTCGTCAAGGCGATCGACGCGGTCGGCATCGCGCAGACCGGCACCGCCCGCCGCTGGATCAAGGTGCTGCGCCACGTCCGCATCGAGGCGGGCACCGCCTTCGCCGAGCTGCGCCCGATCGACCGGGGCTTCCGCCTCGACGTCGAGATCGATTTCGAAAGCCCGGTGATCGGCCGCTCGCGCAAGGCGATGGACCTCACCGCCGCCGCCTACCGCCGCGAGATCGCCCCCGCCCGCACCTTCGGCATGATGAAGGACGTGGAGCGCTACTGGAAGGCGGGCTTCGCCCTCGGCGCCTCCCTCGAGAACACCGTCGCTGTCGGCGAGACCGACGTGGTCAACCCGGAAGGCCTGCGCTTCGCCGACGAGTTCGTCCGGCACAAGTTCCTCGACGCGGTCGGCGACCTCGCGCTCGCCGGGCTGCCGCTCCAGGGCGCCTACCGCTCCTATTGCGGCGGTCACCGCATGAACGTCGGCATCCTCGAAGCCCTGTTCGCCGACCGTGCGAACTACGCGATCGTCGAGGCCCAGGGCACCCGCCGCGAGACCGCGCTCGCCGAGTTCGGCGCCGGCCTCGGCATCGCCGCCTTCGCCGGCGACCTCTGAGATCTCTCCGGCAAACCGCCTGCCGCCCGCGGGCGATGTGGCCTGCAAGACACAGCCGCCCGCCGATCTGCGGGGGCGTGGAACCGCCGCTTTCATGCCCGAATCTGGCGCCACGGTGAATCGTCCGTGAAGAGCGCGGCAGTCCGGGATGCGGTGGCACCTCGGACCCGGTAGAGTGCCGGCGCCGACACGACGTCATGATGGCTCAACGGCGCGCTGCGACGCAGGACGCGCCCGTTCGGGGGAAGAACCGCCAATGCCTGTCACCCTTCGGACCCGCGGAGCGGCGGCGGCCGTGCTCATCACCGCCTTCGGCCTCGGTCTTGGCGGCTGCGACGCGCTCGACCCGACCAACCTGTTCGCCGACAAGTACAAGCCCGAGGTCGTGCAGGATACGCCGGCCGACAAGCTCTACAGCGAAGGCTTGGCAAAGATGGAAGACAGCGACTACGAGGGCGCCGTCAAGAAGTTCGACTCGCTCGACAAGCAGTACGCCTATTCCGACTGGTCGCGCCGCGCGCTGCTGATGACGGCCTACGCGAACTACGAGGGCCAGAAGTACGACGATGCGATCACCGCCTCGAAGCGCTACCTGCAGCGGCACCCGGCGAGCAAGGACGCGGCCTACGCCCAGTACCTGATGGCGATGTCGCAGTACAAGCAAATCCCCGACGTCACCCGCGACCAGGACCGGTCCGAGAAGGCGCTCGTCGCCCTGCAGGAGCTCGTCCAGAAGTATCCGACCTCGGAATACTCGACCGACGCCAAGGCCAAGATCCAGATCACCCGCGACCAGCTCGCCGGCAAGGAGATGGAGGTCGGGCGCTACTACCTCGAGCGCCGCAACTTCCCTGCCGCGATCAACCGCTTCCGCGACGTGGTGAGCAAGTATCAGACGACGCGTCACGCCGAGGAGGCGCTGGAGCGGCTGACCGAGGCCTACATGGCGCTCGGCATCACCGCCGAGGCGCAGAACTCGGCCGCCGTGCTCGGGCACAACTTCCCCGACAGTCCCTGGTACAAGGACGCGCACGCCCTCCTGCAGAACGGCGGCCTCGAGCCGCGCGAGGAGAAGAGCTCGTTCCTCAGCAAGATCTACTCCTCGGTGATGGGCCGCACGGCCGCCGCCCAGTAGGCCGCCCGCGCATCACGACCGGACGCGACTCGCGGGCGGGGCTTCGGCTCCGCCCGTTTCGCATTTCGGGGGTGCGGTCGGCCCGGCATCGGCCTACATGACGGCTTCGTATTTCCCTTAAGTTTGGGTTGCCCGGCCGGACGACGGCCGGCGCCCCGGAGGCTCGAAGGCGCGGCATGCTGGTGCAGCTCGCGATCCGCGACATCGTCCTGATCGACCGGCTCGACCTGAACTTCTCCGGCGGGCTCAGCGTGCTCACCGGCGAGACCGGCGCGGGCAAGTCGATCCTGCTCGACGCGTTCAGCCTGGCGCTGGGCGGGCGCGGCGACGGCTCCCTCGTGCGCCACGGCGAGGCGCAGGGCGGCATCACCGCGGTGTTCGACGTCGGCCTCGACCATCCCGCCCGGCGGATCGCCGCGGAATCGGAGATCGACACCGAGGGCGACCTGATCCTGCGGCGCACGCAGATGGCCGACGGGCGCACCCGCGCCTTCGTCAACGACCAGCCCGTCGGCGTGCAGGTTCTGCGCGCGATCGGCGCGGCCCTGGTCGAGATCCATGGCCAGCACGACGACCGCGCGCTCGCCGACGTCACCACGCACCGCGCCATCCTCGACGCCTTCGGCGGCCTGAGCGGCCCGCTCGACGCGGTCGCGAAAGCGGCCAAGACCGTCCGGGTCGCCCGCACGACGCTGGCCGAGCATCGCGCCCGCGTGGAGACCGCGCGCCGGGAAGCCGACTTCCTGCGCCACGCGGTCGAGGAGCTGGCAGCCCTCGATCCGAAGCCCGGCGAGGAGGCGACCCTGGCCGAGCGCCGCACCGTGATGCAGCAGAGCGAGAAGGTCGCGCGCGAGCTGAACGACGCGCTCGCCGCCGTCGGCGGCTCGCATTCGAGCGTGCCGCAGCTCTCCTCGGCGATCCGCAAGCTCGAGCGCCGGGCGGCGCAGCTGCCGGCGCTTGTCGAGCCCTGCGTCGCGGCGCTCGACGCCGCCCTCGTCGCCCTCGACGAGGCCCGCGCCGTCCTCGACGCGGCGGTGGCCGAGGCCGAGTTCGACCCGCGCGAGCTGGAGCGGGTCGAGGAGCGGCTGTTCGCCCTGCGCGCGGCCTCGCGCAAGTACGACGTCGCCGCCGACGACCTCGCCGCCCTGCGCGAGCGCTACGAGGCGGACGTCGCCGCGATCGATGCCGGCGAGGAGGCGCTCGCCGGCCTGGAGGCGACGCTGCAAACGGCCGAATCGGCCTACGCCAAGGCCTCCGAGAAGCTCAGCGCGGGGCGTCGGCGCGCGGCGAAGGCGCTCGACGCCGCCGTGCAGGCCGAGCTGCCCCCGCTGAAGCTCGAGCGCGCCCGGTTCATCACCGAGATCGTCACCGATCCCGAATCGCGCGACGCCGCCGGCATCGACCGGGTCGCGTTCTGGGCGCAGACCAATCCCGGCACCAAGGCCGGCCCGATGATGAAGGTGGCGTCCGGCGGCGAGCTGTCCCGCTTCATGCTCGCCCTCAAGGTGGTGCTCGCCGACAAGGGCTCGGCGCCGACGCTGATCTTCGACGAGATCGACACCGGCGTGGGCGGCGCGGTCGCCGACGCGATCGGCGCGCGGCTGGCGCGGCTGTCGCAGGACGTGCAGGTGGTGGCGGTGACGCACGCGCCCCAGGTCGCGGCGCGCGCCGGCACGCATTTCCTGATCGCCAAGGACGCGGTGAAGGGGGCTGGCCGCGTCGCCACCCGCGTCGCCTCGCTCCCCGTCGCGGCCCGCCGCGAGGAGATCGCCCGCATGCTCGCCGGCGCCACCGTCACCGACGAGGCCCGCGCCGCCGCCGCCCGCCTGCTCGAAGGCGCGGCGGTCTAGGATCGGATACCGATGAGCGCGCAGAACGGTCGGTTAAGGTTAATCCCTCCTTAACCATCCGGACCGACACTGTTGGGATCCGGTGGCGAAACCGATTCGCGGACGCCGGCGCTTCCATGTTCCGGGGGGGACCATGCATCAGGCTGCAGCCAAGTTCGAAGTCCTCGCGTCGCATCGCAACGGCGCCAGCGTCGACACCCATCATCTCGGCCAGACCCTGCGCACCGTCTACGAGGGCAGCGTCGACAAGCAGCCGATCCCCGATTCCCAGGTCGACCTCCTGCTGCGCATGCGCCAGAAGGAGCGCGACCGCCGCCGCAGCGCCTGAGGCTGGGAGGCCGCCCGCACGCGGCTCGCCGCCGGGGACGACCCGTCCATCGTGGGGCGGAGTGGCGAGGTTCGCCCGATCGCCGCGAGCGCGGGACCCAGCCGAGTCAGGCTACCAGCGGCGGGCGCCCGGGCGACGCTGGTATTCGGCCGCGCGGATGCGCGTCAGCACCCGGTCGAGGCTCATCAGCATCGACGCCTCGTCGGCGCGGGCCCGCTCGGCCTCGCCCGGCTCCGTGCTGAAGTTCTGCCGTGCCTTCGCCAGCGCCAGGTCGCGCTCCAGGGCCTCGCGCTCGGCGTGGAGCGCCTGGTAGGCGTGGTCGTCGGGGAGCGGCGCACGCGTCGGCGCAGCAGGCGAATCGTGGGACACGGGATCGACCTTCCGATCCGGCGAGCCGCGGCGGGATGCTCGCGACAGGGCCCGGATCGCAATGAGAACGCGCCAACACCGTAAAGCGTGCCATCGCCACAGCATTCGCCGTCCGCGTTCGCGCTCGCCTCAAGCCCTGGTTGCGCCGTGTCATGCGGCTGTCATCTGCATGCCCTAACGGCGGCGGTGTCGAGCGATGCGGCCGCGGCCGCCGGGTCGCCGGGTGGCCCGCGCCAATGCGAACGCGCGGATCGCGCTGCCCGGCACGCTCGACGGATGACGGAGATCGATGTGAAACCCTTCACCTACGCGCTCGCCCTCGGCCTCGCGACGGCGCAGCTCGCCTTTCCGGCGCTCGCCGCCGACATCACCGGCGCCGGTGCGACCTTCCCGTTCCCGGTCTATTCCAAGTGGGCGGAAGCCTACCGCAAGGACAGCGGCACCGGCCTGAACTACCAGTCGATCGGCTCTGGCGGCGGCATCAAGCAGATCCAGGCCAAGACGGTCGATTTCGGCGCCACCGACGCGCCGCTGAAGGGCCCCGCCCTGGAGAAGGACGGCCTCGTCCAGTTCCCGACCGTGATGGGCGGCGTCGTCGCCGTCGTGAACATCCCCGGCGTCGAGCCGGGCAAGCTCAAGCTCACCGGCGACGTGATCGCCGACATCTACGCCAACAAGATCACCAAGTGGTCGGACCCGAAGATCGCCGCGCTCAACGAGGGGCTGAAGCTCCCCGACGCGAACATTACCCCGGTCTACCGCTCGGACGCCTCGGGCACGACGAACATCTTCACCACCTATCTCAGCCAGGTCTCCGAGGGCTGGAAGAAGGAGTTCGGCGCCGCCACCACCGTGAGCTGGCCCGCCGGCCAGGGCGGAAAGGGCAACGAGGGCGTTACCGCCACCGTCAAGCAGGTCCCGAACGCCATCGGCTACGTCGAGTCGGCCTACGCCAAGCAGAACAAGCTCAGCTACGCGCTGATCCGCAACAAGGCCGGCAAGTTCCCGCAGCCGGACGACAAGGCGTTCCAGGCGGCCGCCGCCAGCGCCGACTGGAAGAGCGCGCCCGGCTTCGGCATCACGCTCACCGACCAGGCCGGCGACGACGCCTGGCCGATCACGGCGGCGACCTTCATCCTCGTCCACAAGGAGGCCGCCGATCCGGCCAAGTCCGCCGACGTGCTGAAGTTCTTCGACTGGGCCTACAAGAACGGCGACAAGCTCGCCTCCGACCTCGACTACGTGCCGCTGCCGGACGCCGTCGTCGGCCTGATCCACGAGGAGTGGAAGCAGGTGAAGGGCAAGGACGGAAAGCCCGTCCTCGGCATGTGAGGCCGAACCCGCGGGGCCGCACGCGGCCCCGCGGCCGATCGCGACGAGCGGGCGGCCCGCGCGAAGCGCGAGGGCTGCCCGTTCCCCGAGCGGGCGCAGCGTCCTCGCCGGATCTCGCCCGCGCGTCCGGCCCCGCCCTCGCGCCCGGCCGTTCGGCGCGCTACCACGCCAGCCGGTGAAAAGAACCGCGGATGACCGCCTTGACTGAACAGATCGCCGTGACGCGCGCCGCCTCGGGCGCGCGCCTGCGCAAGGGGCCGAGCAAGGGCCTCGACGCCCTGTTCCGCGCCGCCGCCTACGGTTCGGCCCTGCTGGTGCTGCTGGTGCTCGCCGGCATCCTCGGCTCGATCCTCTACGGCGGCTGGCCCGCCTTCCGCGAGTTCGGCTTCGGCTTCCTCACCTCGAGCGCCTGGAACATCGGCACCGAGCAGTACGGCGCCCTGGTCGCCGTCACCGGAACGCTCGCCTCCGCGGTGCTCGCCCTGGTGATCGGCGTGCCGATCTCGCTCGGCATCGCGATCTACCTGACGCAGCTCTGCCCCGGCTGGGCGCGCAAGCCCGTCGGCATGACGATCGAACTGCTCGCCGCCGTGCCCAGCATCATCTACGGCATGTGGGGCCTGTTCATCTTCGCGCCGCTCTTCGCCCGATTCGTGCAGATGCCGGTGTCGAACCTGGTCGAGGGCATGCCGATCGTCGGCACGCTGCTCTACGCCCGCGTGCCCTCAGGCGTCGGCGTGCTCACCGCCGGCATCATCCTGGCGATCATGATCGTGCCGTTCGTGGCCTCAATCGCCCGCGACATGCTCGACCAGATCCCGACGATCCTGCGCGAGAGTGCCTACGGCATCGGCTGCACCACCTGGGAGGTGGTCCGCCACGTGCTGCTGCCGCAGGCCTCGGTCTCGATCATCGGCGCGATCATGCTCGGCCTCGGGCGCGCCCTCGGCGAGACCATGGCGGTGACCTTCGTGGTCGGCAACGCCAACCGCCTCTCGGCCTCGGTGTTCGATCCCGGCTCGACCATCGCCTCGCGCATCGCCAACGAGTTCAACGAGGCCGACGGCCTGCAGCTGAACTCCCTGATGGCGCTCGGCTGCATCCTGTTCGCGATCACCTTTGTCGTCCTGATCATCGCCCGCTTCCTGACGCGCCGCGTCAAGGTCGCCTGAGGGACCCGCCATGGACGCTCCCAACACGATCCGTCCGGCGCCGGCCCTGAAGCCGGCCCGCATCCGCGGCAGCCGCCGGGTCGCCGACCGCACGCTGCGGATCGCCTGCCTGGCGGCCACCGTGCTCGGCGCCTTCGTCCTCGGCTCGATCCTGCTGATGCTCATCGTCGAGGGGGCGCGCGGGTTCTCGCCGCTGCTGTTCACCCAGCCGACCCCCGGCCCCGGCTCGGAAGGCGGCGGCATCGCCAACGCCATCCTCGGCAGCCTCGTGCTCACCGGCATCGGCATCCTCATCGCCACGCCGATCGGGCTGATGGCCGGCACCTACCTCGCCGAGTACGGCCGCGGCTCGAAGCTCGCCGAGGTGATCCGCTTCCTCAACGACATCCTGCTCTCGGCTCCCTCGATCCTGATCGGCCTGTTCGTCTACACCCTGATGGTGCGGCCGATGGGGACCTATTCCGGCTGGGCCGGCGGCGTCGCGCTGGCGATCATCGCGACCCCTGTGATCGTGCGCACCACCGAGGACATGCTGCGCCTCGTCCCCGGCACGCTGCGCGAGGCCGGCGTCGCGCTCGGCGCCCCGATGTCGACGGTGATCCGCAGCGTGACCTGGCGGGCGGCCTCGGCCGGCATCGTCACCGGCATCATCCTCGCGCTGGCCCGCATCGCCGGCGAGACCGCGCCGCTCCTGTTCACGGCGCTCAACAACAACTCGTGGTTCAGCCCGGACCTGATGGGCGGCGTCGCGAACCTGCCGGTGATGATCTACCAGTTCGCCCTCTCGCCCTACCCGAACTGGCAGCAGCTCGCCTGGGCCGGCGCGCTCCTGATCACCATGACGATCCTGCTGCTCTCGGTCGTCGCCCGCTTCGTCATCAAGCCGCAGCGCGCCCGCTGATCCGCCGCCGGCATCCACGAGGAACACGACGATGAACGCCGCTCCCGCGATCAACGCCACCCGGTTCGACGGCCGCAACCCGGCCGACGAGCACGCGCCGATCCGCATCAGCGCCCAGGCCCTGAACTTCTACTACGGCCAGTTCCACAGCCTGAAGAACATCAACCTCGACTTCCATGACCGGCAGGTGACCGCGCTGATCGGCCCCTCGGGCTGCGGGAAGTCGACCCTGCTGCGCACCTTCAACCGGATCTACAGCCTGTACCCGGAGCAGCGCGCCGAGGGGCAGGTGCTGCTCGACGGCCAGAACATCCTCGATTCCGGCGTGGACCTGAACGAGCTGCGCTCGCGCATCGGCATGGTGTTCCAGAAGCCGACGCCGTTCCCGATGTCGATCTACGACAACGTCGCCTTCGGCCTGCGGCTCTACGAGAAGCTGCCGAAGTCCGAGCTCGACGACCGCGTCGAATCGGCCCTGCGCAAGTCCGCGCTGTGGGACGAGGTGAAGGACAAGCTCAAGCAGTCCGGCATGGGCCTCTCCGGCGGCCAGCAGCAGCGCCTGTGCATCGCCCGCACGGTGGCCCAGAGCCCGGAGGTGATCCTGTTCGACGAGCCGACCTCGGCCCTCGACCCGATCTCGACCGGCCGCATCGAGGAGCTGATCGAGCAGCTGCGCAGCGAGTTCACGATCGTCATCGTGACGCACAACATGCAGCAGGCGGCCCGCATCTCGCAGTTCACCGCCTTCATGTATCTCGGCGAGGTCATCGAGGTCGGCCCGACCAACCGCATCTTCATGAACCCGACGGTGCGCCAGACCCAGGACTACATCACCGGCCGCTTCGGCTGAGCCGCACCCGGATCGTTCGAGGACCCACGCCCATGCCCGGCCACATCGTCACGTCCTACGACACCGACCTCGAAGACCTGCGCCGCTCGATCTCCGAGATGGGCGGCGTCGCCGAGAAGATGATGACCGAGGCGACCGACGCGCTCGTCCGCCGCGACACCCAGCTCGCCCAGGCGGTGATCGTCGCCGACAAGCGCCTCGACACGCTGCAGCGCGAGATCGAGGAGCGCGCGGTGCTGCTCATCGCCCGGCGCCAGCCGATGGCGATCGACCTGCGCGAGACGATCTCGGCGATCCGCGTCTCGGGCGACCTCGAGCGCATCGGCGACCTCGCCAAGAACATCGCCAAGCGCGTCGTCGCGATCAGCGACCAGGCCCAGGCCCAGAAGATCGTGCTCGGCGTGCAGCACATGAGCGACCTCGTCCAGGAGCAGCTCAAGGACGTGCTCGACGCCTATGCCAGCCGCGACGTCAACGCGGCCCACAACGTGTGGGAGCGGGACGGCGAGATCGACGCGCTCTACAACTCGCTGTTCCGCGAGCTGCTGACCTACATGATGGAAGACCCGCGCAACATCTCGTTCTGCACGCATCTTCTGTTCTGCGCCAAGAACGTCGAGCGCATCGGCGACCACACCACCAACATCGCCGAGACGATCCACTACCTGTCCACCGGCGAGAACCTCGCTGGCGACCGCCCGAAGAACGACGCCTCGAACTACGCGACGGTGGCACCGAGCGCCTGAGGGCTGCCGTCTCTTCCCTCCTCCTGTGCGGGGGGAGGGTGGGCCTCGCGTGAGCGGGGGTCGGGAGAGGGGAGCGACCGCTCCGGATACGGCGCTCCCCTCTCCCGACCCGCTTCAGGGGGGGAGGGAGGACCGTGGCGATGGATGAGAAAGTCGGGCGGTCCGCCCGGGAGTGCCCTGCATGCGTACGCGGATCCTGATCGTCGAGGACGAGGAGGCGCTGACCACCCTCCTGCGCTACAACCTCGAAGCCGAGGGCTTCGAGGTCGATTCCGCCGCCCGCGGCGACGAGGCCGAGCTGCGCCTGCAAGAGCAGGTGCCCGACCTGATCCTGCTGGACTGGATGCTGCCGGGGCTCTCCGGAATCGAGCTGTGCCGCCGGGTGCGGGCGCGGCGCGAGACGGTGTCCCTGCCGGTCATCATGCTCACCGCCCGCGGCGAGGAGGGCGACCGCATCCGCGGCCTCGGGACGGGGGCCGACGACTACATCGTCAAGCCGTTCTCCGTGCCGGAACTGCTGGCGCGCGTCCGCGCGCTGCTGCGGCGCGCCAAGCCCAGCCACGTCGCGAACCTGCTGGAAGCCGGCGACATCGAGCTCGACCGCGACAGCCATCGCCTGCGCCGGGCCGGCGGGGAGATCCACCTCGGGCCGACCGAGTTCAAGCTGCTCGAGTTCCTGATGCAGAGCCCCGGCCGGGTCTATTCCCGCGAGCAGCTCCTCGACGGCGTATGGGGCCACGACGTCTACATCGACGAGCGCACCGTCGACGTGCATGTCGGCCGCCTGCGCAAGGCCCTGAACCGCGCCGGCGAGACCGACCCGATCCGCACCGTCCGCGGCTCGGGGTACGCCTTCGACGAGACGTTCTCGGGCGAGGATTGAGTTCGGCTTTCGGTGGACGGCTCAAGCGATCGCAACGATCCGCGACCTGCCGTGGGTCCCTTCTCCCATGGGGAGAAGGACAGGATGAGGGGCGTGAGTCATCCGGGTCGGTCACGCCCCTCACCCCAACCCTTTCCCCATGGGAGAGGGAGCCGTCGCGCACACTGAAGTGATTTCAGTCCTACGAAAATTATATTTTTACCAAGCTTCAGGGGACCTTCGTCCCCCCGCCGTCGAGCCCCGCGCTGCGGCCCGTCGCCTTCACGGCGTCCAGCGCGCTCAGCATCGTCCCCTCGGTGAGGATCTGCGGCAGAACCGTCGGCTCTCCGGCACCCGCGTAGAGCAGGTAGAGCGGCACGCCGCTCCGGCCGTGGCGCTCGAGCAGGCGGGTGATCTCCGGGTTCTGGTTGGTCCAGTCGCCCCTGAGATACGTGACGTCGCGCGCGCGCATCGCCGCGCCGACCGCCGCCGTCCCGAGCGAGGTGCGCTCGTTGACCTGGCAGGTGATGCACCACGCCGCCGTCATGTCGACGAAGACCGGCCGGCCGCTCGCCAGCAGCGCGTCGAGGCGGGCCTGCGTGAACGGCTCGATCCCCTCGGCCCGGGCCTGAGCCCCCGGTGCGACGCGGTCGTGATCGAGGGTGAGGGCGAGCCCCGCCACGCCGGCGACGGCGAGCACCGCGAGGCCGCGGGCGAGCTGCGCCCGGACCGGCCGCGCGTCGCGGCCGAGCTCCCACGTCCAGGCGGCGAAGCCCATCAGCACCAGCCCGATCAGCGCCGCGAGCAGGCCCTGCGGCCCGACCTGCTGCGCCAGCACCCAGACCAGCCATGCGACCGTGGCGTAGATCGGGAAGGCGAGGGCCTGCTTCAGCACGTCCATCCAGGCGCCGGGCCGGGGCAGGGCGCGCAGCGCCGGCGGCCACAGGGTGAGCGCCAGGAAGGGCAGGGCGAGGCCAAGGCCGAGGCTCGCGAACACGACGAGGCCGGCAGCGGTCGACTGCGTCAGCGCGAAGCCCACGGCCGAGCCCATGAACGGGGCGGTGCACGGCGTCGCCACGACCGTCGCGAGCACGCCGGTGAAGAACGAGCCCTGGAGCCCGGCCCGCCGGGTCAGCCCGTCGCCGAGCCCGGACAGCCGCCCGCCGAGGTGAAGCATGCCCGACAGGCTCAGGCCCATGGCGAAGAGCAGGTAGGCCAGCGCCGCCACCACGGTCGGCGATTGCAGCTGGAAGCCCCAGCCGATCCCGGCGCCGCCCGCCTTCAGGGCGATCAGCAGCGCGGCCAGCGCCAGGAAGGCCGCCAGCACCCCCGCGGTGTAGGCGAGCCCGTGCAGCCGGACCCGCGCCGGCGCCTCGCCGGAATGCCTCACCAGGCTCAGCACCTTGATCGACAGCACCGGGAAGACGCAGGGCATCAGGTTGAGGATCAGGCCGCCGAGCAGCGCGAGGCCGGCCGCGGTCCACAGGGTCAGCGCCTCGGCCGGGTCGGTGCGCGCCGCCGCCGGCGCCGCGCTCGGCATCGCGCTGCCGCCGGCGAGCGGCGCCTCGTCGCCGAGCGCGAAGGCCTGCCGAACGAGGCCCCCGCCGGTGTCCTCGTCGATCGCCAGCACGCCGGGCAGCGATTCGGGCGCGGGGTCGGCGGGCGTCGCGCGGGTCAGCGTCAGGTGGAGGCCCGAAGCGTCGACGGTGAAGGGCTGCGGCGCGGCGTTGTCGATCGCCGTCTCGGAATAGGGGAAGAACGCCACCGCGCGGACCGTGTCCGCGGCGAGGCCCGGAGCCTCGAGGTCGAGGGCGAGCCGGTCGCCCTGGCTCGACAGCCGCACCGGCCACGGCGCGCGCTTGGGCAGGGCGGCGCGGGCGCGGGCGAACAAGTCGACGTTGCCGGGATCGGCCGTGGCCTCGCGCGCGACCGGCAGCGTCAGGGCGAGATCGGCCGAGCCGGGAATGCACTCCGTCTCGCACACGAGATAGGTGAGCTTGCCCGCCAGCGTCACCGGCGCGGCCGGGTCGAGGCTCGGCGGCGGGGTGACCCGCACGAGCAGGATCGCCTCCCCCTCGTAGCCGAAGTTCATCAGCGTCGCGATCGGGATGCGGTGCGGCGCCGGCCACTGGATCGCCGAGGCCGAGAAGCCCGCCGGCAGGGTCCAGGTCACCTCCGGCGGTAGGCCGGAATCGCCGGGATTGCGCCAGTAGACGTGCCAGCCCGGCTTCATCGCCATGCGGATGGCGACGGTGAACGGCGTGGCCCCCGCCACCGCCGCGGGCTCCGCCGCGAGGCTCGCCCGCACGAGGTCGGCCGGCGGCTTGAAGCCCTGGGCCGCAACCGGCCACGCGAGCAGGGACAGGAGGAGGGCGGCTGCGCGGATCATGCGGTCCTTATCGCGCGACCGACGACGACGGTTTCACGCCGCCATCCTCATAGGCCTGAACCGGCGGAGGGTAAAATCGCGGGCGTGCGACAGGTTGGAACGGAGGCGCCGCCGGATCGCGCATTCGAAGCGCGACGCGGCTCCCCCACGCGGGAGAGGGGACCCGCGTCAGGCTGGATGTTCTCGCGGATGCGCGGTTCGATCGTTCGAACTCTTTAGGACCCGCTGCTCAACGCCGCCGTCGCCCGCTCCAGCCAGGCCCGCGTCTCCGGGTCGAGGTCCGCGGACAACACGTCGCGGACGCGGGCGTGATAGGCGTCGACCCAGGCGCGCGCGTCCGGGCTCAGCATCTCCGGCACGATCAGGCGGCGGTCGTAGGGGACGAGCGTCAGGGTCTCGAAGCCGAGCACCGGGCGCTCGCCGCCGGGCACCGCGCGGGGCTCGACGAGGACAAGGTTCTCGATGCGGATGCCGTAGGCGCCCGCCCGGTAATAGCCCGGCTCGTTGGACAGGATCATGCCCGGCTCGAGCGCCACCGTCCCGGTCTTGGCGATGCGCTGCGGGCCTTCGTGCACCGACAGGAAGGCGCCGACGCCGTGGCCGGTGCCGTGGTCGAAGTCGAGGCCGGCCTCCCAGAGCGGCAGGCGCGCCAGGGTGTCGATCTGCGCGCCGGTGGTGCCCTTGGGGAAGACTGCGCGGCCGATGGCGACGTGGCCGCGCAGCACGCGGGTGTAACGATCGCGCATCTCCGCGCTCGGCGCGCCCACCGCCACCGTGCGGGTGATGTCGGTGGTGCCGTCGGGGTATTGCGCGCCGGAATCGATCAGGAACAGCTCGCCCGGCGCCGCCCTCCGGTCCGTGGCGCGCGTCACCCGATAATGCACGATCGCCCCGTTCGGCCCGGAGCCGGAGATCGTGGGGAACGAGACGTCGCGCAGATCCCCGCCGGCCGCGCGAAAATCCTCCAGCGCCTCCACCGCGGCGATCTCGCTCGGCGCGTCCTGCCCGTCGAGCCAGGCGAGGAAGCGCACCACGCTCGCCCCGTCGCGCCGGTGCGCGGCGCGGGCGCCGGCGATCTCGGCCTGGTTCTTCACCGCCTTCATCGCGGTGATCGGGTCCGGGCCGACATCGGCGGTGCCGCCCACCGCCGCGACGCGTTCCTTCAGCGCGACCGCGCCCGTCGCCGCATCGAGGCGCACGCGCTTGCCCGCGAGCTCGCCGAGCGCCGGCTCGAACGCGTCGCGCCCGTCGATGTCGGCGATCGGTCCGAGCGCGTCGCGCGCCTCCGCCGTCACGTCGCCGGAGGCGAGGAAGAGCCGCGGCCGGCCCTCGCGCGGCAGGACGGCGTAGCCGAGCGCGAGCGGCGTGTGGCCGACGTCGGCCCCGCGCAGGTTGAACGCCCAGGCGAGGTTGTGCGGATCGGAGATCACCAGCGCATCGCACTGGCCGGTCTCGAGCTCGGCGCGGATGCGCGCGATCTTCTCGCTCGCGGCCTCTCCGGCGAAATCCAGCGGATGGGCGGCGACGCGTCCGGCCGGAGGCTTCGGTCGCCCGGCCCAGACCGCGTCCACCGGGTTCTCGAAGAGCGCCTTCACCTCCACGCCGGCCTTGGCGGCCGCGCGTTCCAGGCGGGCGACGCCATCGGGCGTGTGCATCCAGGGATCGTAGCCGAGCACCGCGCCGCGCCGCAGCGTCCGGGCGATCCAGGCCTCGGCGGTGCTCTCGGCGAGCGGCACGATCGCGACCACGCCGGGATCGACCTGTTCCGGCGCCTGCAGGGTGTAGCGTCCGTCGACGAACAGCGCCGCGGCATCCGCCAGGATCACGGCGGTGCCGGCCGAGCCGGTGAACCCGGTCAGCCAGGCGAGACGCTCGGCATTGGCCGGGACGTATTCGGACTGGTGCTCGTCGGCCCGCGGCACGACGAAGCCGTCGACGCCGGCTTCCCGGAGGGCGGCACGAAGGGCGGCGACGCGCTCCGCCGCCTTGCGGTGGCTCGAATCGTCGAAGGTCTGGAAGCGGGTGCGGCTCATCCGGCCAAGGTATCGCCGGCGCGGGTCGGCGGGCAACCGACCTCAGCGGGTATCGATGCGATCTCAGCCGCCATCCATCGGCGGGTCGGGGGCGCGATCGCCGGGTGTGCCGTCGTAGCCTTCGAGCCAGGCTCTGCGCGCATCGGACCCGACCGGGTAGGGGCATGCATCCTTCGGGCGGCCGTGGCTGCGGGCGCGGGCGCCTTCGGTGATCGGATCGGCGGGCGGTTTCGCGGGCGTGTCGGTCATGCCGGGAAAATGCGGGCGCCCGCGTTCGGTTCAGCGATGCGGGAAACCGCCGCGCGCGCCACGGGCGAGCGGCCGCGGCGCCGCCCCGCCGCGGCGGAGCACCAGGGCGACCCAGCCCTCGATCGTGCCCTTCGAAGCGAGATGGAAGCCGCGGTGGCGGTAGGCCGAGAGCACGCCGGCGACGTCGCGCTCGATCAGGCCCGAGAGCACCAGCACGCCGCCCTCGGCCACCACGGCCGACAGCGTCGGCGCGAGCCGCCGCAGCGGGCGCGCGAGGATGTTGGCGAAGACCACGTCGAAGTGGCGCGGCCGCGCGGCGAGGGCGTTGCGCACGCCGGGCGCCTCGTAGAGCTTGAGGTACGGCCCGAGGCCGTTGGCATGCGCGTTGGCGCGGGCGGTCCTGACCGCCTCGCCGTCGAGGTCGCCGGCGATCACCGGCCGGCGCAGAGCCTTGGCGGCGGCGAAGGCGAGGATGCCGGTGCCGGTGCCGACGTCGAGCACCCGGCCGGGGCGCCCGCGCTTCAGCACGTCGACCAGCGCCTTGAGGCAGCCGAGCGTGGTGCCGTGATGGCCGGTGCCGAAGGCGAGCGCCGCCTCGATCTCGATGGCGAGCTCGTTCGGCCGCACGGTGGCGCGGTCGTGCGAGCCGTGGATGCGGAAGCGGCCGGCCCGCACGGGCACGAGGCCTTCGAGCGAGGCGCGGACCCAGTCCTTCTGGTCGATGGTGCGGAACTCCGCCGCGTCCGCCTGCGCGCCGACCACGGGGCGGATCAGGTCGCGGATGAAATCCTCGTCCGGCGCGTCGGCGAAGTAGGCTTCCAGCCGCCACGTCACCCCGTCCTCCGCCTCGAAGGCGGCGACCGCCGTCTCGGTCGGGTCGAACATCTCGCCGAGCAGGTCGGTCATCGTGCGCGCCGACCGCTCGTCGGTCATCAGCTGCAGGACGTGGGTCGGGCGGTTCGGGTGCAGGCCTTCGAGCATGGCCGGCCTTACCACCCTCGGCCGCGTTCCGCGACGTGTGGCGCGGTCCGCGGCGGAAATGTTGTGGCCCGTCCGGTCCCGCGATGGCCGATGTCGGCAACCGCGGCAAAATCGCCTGGCAATGCGGCAGATTGTTTACCCGTTCATCATATGGACCCCCGGAACCGGGGTTACCGTGCAGCGTTTTCGGTCACTTCTCCGCGTCGTCCGAGTCGTTCGACCATCGAGGGTGCGTCCGCGTGACCAATTCGAGACCATCCGTTCGTCGGCCGGTCGTCCTCAACGGCGTCTCGCGCCGCCGTCGCCAACCGGTCCGCGCCCGCGACACGTTGCTCGGGGCCGAAGCCCTCGACACGCCCCTGCCGGGCCAGCTCCTCGTGCTGCTGAGCCGGCTGCACCGCGCCGAGGACGCGAAGCCCCGCGGAGACGAGTTCGACGCCTGAGCGGCTTGCGCGCGGCATCGTCCGCGTCCAAGCCTGCGGCGTGAGGGGCCGCGACGATCCGCGGCGCCCGGACGGGACGCGCCATCCTTGCTCGACCTGACGCCCGACGAGTGGACCGCGGTGGCACTGAGCCTGAAGGTGGCCGCCGTCGCGACGCTTGCGAGCCTCGGGCCCGGCATGCTGGTGGCTTGGCTGCTCGCCAAGCGCACGTTTCCGGGTCGCGCCGTCCTCGACGGCCTCGTGCACCTGCCGCTGATCCTGCCGCCGGTCGTGACCGGCTACCTGCTGCTCCTGACCCTCGGGCGACGCGGCCTAGTCGGCGCGTGGCTCGCGGAGGCGGGCATCGTGTTCGCCTTCCGCTGGACCGGGGCAGCGCTCGCCTGCGCGGTGATGGGCTTCCCGCTGATGGTGCGGGCGATGCGCCTGTCGATCGAGGCGGTGGACGCCCGGCTCGAGCAGGCGGCCGCGACGCTGGGCGCCCGGCCGATCGCGGTGTTCCTCACGGTGACGCTGCCGTTGAGCCTGCCCGGCATCCTCGCCGGCGCAGTGCTCGCCTTCGCCAAGGCGATGGGCGAGTTCGGCGCCACCATCACCTTCGTCTCGAACATTCCCGGCGAGACCCAGACGCTGCCCTCGGCGATCTACACCTTGACGCAGGTGCCCGGCGGCGAGGCCGGCGCCTTGCGCCTGACGCTGATCTCGGTCGCCCTGTCGATGACCGCGCTGCTGCTCTCGGAGGTGCTGGCCCGCCGCATCGGCCGGAAGCTGGGAGCGGGGTGATGGAATCCCCGTCGCATCCCAGGAGCATCCTCCCCCTCAAAGGGGGGAGGGGAAAACCCCACAGCCGCGCCTCACGCATAGGCGTACGGCCCACCGCGCTCCAGCGCCCGCTTGTAGGCCGGGCGGGCATGGATGCGGGCGAGCCAGCCGGTCAGCTCGGCGCCGGCTCCGGTGCCGCGTGCGGCGAAGGCTTCGAGGGGAAAGCTCATCTGGATGTCGGCGGCGGTGAAGTCCGCGCCGCAGAACCACGGCCGGGCGGACAGCTCCTCCTCCCAATAGGCAGCGTGGCGGCGCAGCTCCGGGTCGACGAACTTGGCCGTCACCGCCTTGGCGATCCCCCTCGCGAGGGGGCGCACCAGGGTGGGGCTGCCCGGCGCCAGCCGGGAGAATACCAGCTTCAGCAGCAGCGGCGGCATCGCCGAGCCTTCGGCGTAATGGAGCCAATAGATGTAGCGGCGATGCGCTTCCGTGCCCGGCGCAGGCACCAGCGCGCCGCCGCAGCGGGCGGTGAGGTATTCGACGATGGCACCGGACTCGGCCACCACGATGTCGCCGTCGGTGATCACCGGCGACTTGCCGAGCGGGTGGATCGCCCGCAACGCCGGCGGCGCCAGCATCGTCTCGCGGTCCCGGGCGTAGCGCTTCACCGTGTAGTCCAGGCCGAGCTCCTCGAGCAGCCAGAGCACCCGCTGCGAGCGGCTGTTCTCCAGGTGGTGGACGGTGATCATGCGCGGCCTTCCGTGAGAGTATCGCTGCACAACGCCGGTCCGCGCCGATCGAGCCGCCCGGCATGACGCTCGACGTCGCCGTCGCCCTGCGCCGGGGCGCCTTCACGCTCGACGCCGCCTTCGCCGCCGGGGCCGGGCTCACCGCCCTGTTCGGGCGCTCGGGCTCGGGCAAGACCACGCTGATCGACCTGATCGCCGGGTTGAGCCGGCCCGATCGCGGCCGCATCGTCGTCGCCGGCGAGACGCTGGTCGACACCGACCGGCGCATCGCCCTGCCGGTGCACCGGCGCCGGATCGGGCTGGTGTTCCAGGATGCCCGCCTGTTTCCCCACCTCAGCGTGCGGAGCAACCTCGGCTACGGCCGCTTCTTCGCGGGCCGCCGGGCGGAACGGGCCGAGCACGACGCCGTCGTCGACATGCTCGGCATCGGCCACCTGCTCGACCGGCAGCCCGCGGGTCTCTCCGGCGGCGAGCGCCAGCGCGTCGCCATCGGCCGGGCGCTGCTGGCGAGACCCCGCCTGCTGCTGATGGACGAGCCGCTGGCGGCGCTGGACGAGGCGCGCAAGGGCGAGATCCTTCCCTATATCGAGCGCCTGCGCGACGAGGCCGGGATCCCGATCGTCTACGTCAGCCACGCGGTCGGCGAGGTCGCGCGGCTCGCCAACACCGTGGTGGTGCTGGAGGCCGGCCGCGTCGCCGCCGCGGGCCCGGCGGAGGCGATCCTGCGCCGGGCCGACCTCGTCCCGGTCCACGAGGCCGAGGCCGGCGCGCTGCTCGACATGACGGTCGCCGGGCACGACCCGGCGGCCGGCCTGACCCGGCTCGAAGGTGTGGCCGGGCGGCTGCTCGTCCCGCTCCTGCCGCGCGCGATCGGCAGCGTCGTGCGGGTGCGCGTGCCGGCCCGCGACGTGCTGATCGCGACCGCGGTGCCGTCGGGCCTCAGCGCGCGCAACATCCTCTCCGGCCGGGTCGCGGCGCTGATCCCGGCGGGCAACGCGGTGATGGTCGAGGTGGCGTGCGGCGGGGCGGTGCTCGCGGCCCGCCTGACCGGGGCCGCCGTGCGCGACCTCGACCTCGCGGTCGGCCGCCCCGTCCACGCGGTGATCAAGAGCGTCGCCCTCGATCCCGCCGGGATGGGCGGGCGCCGGGCGATCGAGATTTGAGGCATGGTCTGACTCGGCCCGCTGCAGCCGCAGCAGCCGATTGCTGCGCTCGGAAACGGGCGTTCATGGGCCGTGCGCTCCGAGTGTGTTCGACGCGGTTTGCGCACCCAAAACCACAGTTCTTCTAGGAGTAAAATTAGAATCCAGTAGTTTTTTAATCGATTGGATTTACTGTAACACAAGTTTAATTCGATCCGATTAACGTGACATATTGCTTCTTCGCAATGCGTGGATTCCATTGAGCTGAAGTGATGACCGACATCGACGCGACCGAGCAAGCATTCGGTTCTCACGACCCCGTCTCGTCGGAGACCGCGTTGGCCGGCGCCGTGGGACTCGCGCGGGCCGCCACGTATGCGTTCATCGCCAACGACGGCACCGGTCGGATCACCTTCGTGAACGAGGCGGCCGAGGCGCTCTTCGGATACGGACCCGGCGCGATGCTGGGCCAAAACGTCGATCTCGTCGTTCCCGAACGGTTTCGCGCCAGCCACGCGGCGGGTTTGGCGCGCATCGCCCGCAACGAGCCCTCCCGGATGGCCGGTCGAACGATCGAGGTCACCGCCAGACGTCGCGACGGCAGCGAGTTTCCGGCCGAATTCACGTTGTCGATCTGGAGAGACCGCTTCGGCCTCGGCTTCGGGGCGATCATGCGCGACATCGCGGAATGGCGCGCCCGCGACGAGCATCTGGTCAGGCTCGCGCATCACGACACGCTCACCGGATTGCCCAACCGCGCTTCCTTCGAAGAGACGCTCGACGCGAGGCTCGCCGCCGGTCAGGCCACGTGCGTCCTCATGCTCGACCTCGATGGATTAAAGGAGGTGAACGACAGCTGGGGGCACGGCACCGGTGATGCCGTGCTCCAAACCCTCGCCATCCGTCTGCCGGCCTGGCTCGATCAGGATGCGATCGTCGCCAGGTTCGGCGGCGATGAGTTCGCGGTGATGCTGCCGGGCGCCACCGATCCCCTGCAAGTCGCAGCCAGTGCCGCCGCGCTTCTCGACGCCTTCGCGGCACCGTTCTGCGTCCTGGGTCATACCTTCCACCTGGGCGCCAGCATCGGAGGCGCCATCAGCCCGACGCAGGGCCTGTCGGCAGGCGAGCTCGTCGGCAATGCGGACTTAGCGCTCTTTCGCGCGAAACAGGACGGCAAGCGTCGTTTCCGCTTGTTTCAGCCCGACATGCGGAGCGCGCTGCTTTCGCGACTGGCGCTGCAGTCGGAGTTGCGCAGGGCGGTCGCGGCCGGTGAGTTCGTGCTCCACTACCAACCGCAGGTGGCTCTGGATACCAGGCGCATCAACGGTGCGGAGGCCCTCCTGCGATGGCAGCACCCCGAACGCGGTCTCCTGTTTCCGGGCGCCTTCCTGTCCCAGCTCGAGGAGCACCCCCTGGCACTCGAGGTCGGACGCTGGATCCTCGACGAAGCCTGCCTGCAGATGGCGGCTTGGCGCGACGCAGGGCTCCCGATCCGGAAAATGGGCGTCAACCTGTTTACCGCCCAGGTCCGGTCGGGGACGCTGACGTCGGATGTCGCCGACGCTCTCCAGCGGCACCGGCTGAGCCCGGAGATGCTGGAGCTGGAAATCACGGAAACGATCTTCCTGAAGGTCGACGAGCCTGTCCTCCGCCCGTTTCGCGACCTGCATCGTCGCGGAGTCGGCATTTCCTTCGACGATTTCGGCACCGGCTACGCCTCCTTGAGCTCGCTCAAGCGTTTCCCTCTGACCCGCCTTAAGATCGATCGCGGATTCGTCCGGGACCTGATGACCGATCAGCACGATGCGGCGATCGTGCGCTCCATCATCCAGATCGGGAACGACATCGGATTGGACATCATCGCAGAAGGAATCGAGACGTCGGACCAGGAGGCGCGGCTGCTCGAGATGGGCTGCAAGCAGGGTCAGGGATTCCTGTACGCCAAGGCGCTGCCGGCGGCCCGGTTTGAGGATCTTTTCCAAGGTCTCGGGCGCCTTGAGAAGATCGCGAGCTGATCGACGAGCAGGAAACCTGCAAGCGCGTTCGCGGAGCCCGTTCCGATCCGCGTGTCAGGTGGTCTGCCCGGCGCGGCGAGACGGGGGAGATGTCGGGCCGTTTCACTGTTCGCCCGGAAGCGGCCCGGCCAGGAATGACCGATTCCGGGCGGCTGCAATCTGTGGCAAACGACGGGTTTCGGCCCTCAGGCCCGCCCCTCGACGAAGGCGCGCATCAGCACGTGCGCGATCGCCATCGCCGGTGGGGCGAAGAGGTTGTCCGGGTGGCGCCGCTCCAGCATTGCCAGCACCTCGGCGCGGTCGAACCAGCGGGCGTCGGCGAGCTCGGTCGGGTCGGTGACGATGGTCTCGTCCAGCGCTTCCGCCGTGCAGCCGATCATCAGCGAGGACGGGAACGGCCAGGGCTGCGAGGTGTGATAGCCGACCGCGCCGACCCTCACCCGCGTCTCCTCATAGGATTCGCGTGCGACCGCGGCCTCGATCGTCTCGCCGGGCTCGAGGAAGCCGGCGAGGCACGAGTACATCCCCTCCTTGAAGTGCGGGCCGCGCCCGAGCAGGCAGCGTTCGCCGCGGCGGATCAGCATGATCACCACCGGGTCGGTGCGCGGGAAGTGATGGGCGGCGCAGGTCGGGCATTCCCGCCGGAAGCCGCCGGCGCGGACCAGGGTCTGCGTGCCGCAATTGGCGCAGAAGCGGTTGCGCGCGTGCCAGCCGAGCATCGACTTCGCGGTGGCGAGCAGACCGAGCTCGTCCTGCGGCACGGCGCCCTCGGTGGCGATGGTGCGCAGGTCGAGCGTCCGAAAGCCGTCGCCGGCATAGGCCTCGGCCGCCTCCGGCGCCGCCACCGCCGCGAAGATCGGCCGCCCGTCGAGATGCCCGAGGAAGATCCGCTCCTGGGTGATCAGGGGGTTCGCGCGGACGCCGTCCTCGGCCTCCAGGATCGCGCTCCCGCCCCGAAGCACGAGCGCGTCGCCGGCCAGGAGCACCAGCCGGGTGCCCGGCGCGTCGGGGGGCGGCACCGCGTCCTCCGCCTGCTCCGAGGAATGGCGGACGAGCCGGCTCTGCGTGAAGCCCAGGGTGGCGAAGGGGTCGGTCATCGCCACCTCAGGCTGCTGCGAACAGGGCGCCGGCCCGCTCGGCGAGCTGCGCGCGGGCATGGTGCGGATACGGCTTTCGCGCCTCGAAGCCCCAGACCGGGCCGGGCCAGGCCGGATCCGACAGGAAGCGCCCGACCACGTGGACGTGGAGCTGCGCCACCACGTTGCCGAGCGTCGCGACGTTGACCTTGTCGGGCTTGGCCAGCGCCAGCATCACCCCGGTGGCGAGGTGGACCTCCCGCCACAGGGCGGCGGCATCCTCGGCGGCGAGATCGGTGAGCTCGCTCAAATTAGCCCGGCGCGGCACCAGGATCAGCCACGGGAAGCGGGAATCGTCCATCAGCAGGACGGAGCAGAGGCCGAGGTCGCCGACCGGCACGGTGTCGGCGGCGAGCCGGGAATCGAGAAGAAAATCGGTCATGCCGGGCGATGTAGCGCGGGCGCGCGTCCCGGCGCCATGCCCGCGCTCACGGGCCGCCGGCCCGAACCGGCCGGCGGCGTCGCGCTGTGCGCGATGTCACAGCGTCGGCTCGGTTCCCGCGCGGCCGACCGCGACGAGGTCGGCGTTGACGAGACCGTCGGCGTCGGTGCGCGCGAGCACCACGACGTCGGCGCCGGGCACGAGCAGAGCCCTCTCGCCCGGGGCGATCTGCGCCGTCGGCGTCCCGGGCGGGATGGTGAAGGACTTGCTGCCGCCGTCGTAGACCAGCTCGACCTGCCGCGGCGGATCGAGCGACAGGCCGCCGATCCAGCCCGCGGTGAGCCGCGCGTCGGGCGCCGCGTCCCAGGGCTTGGTGCCGGCCTCGAAGCCGCGCTCGGACGGCGAGTAGATCGCGACCTTGATCGGCTTCGGCTTGCCGTCGGCGCCGGGCACCGAGACGATGCTGACGTAGCTCTCCGGCTTGATGTCGCGGAGGCGGCCTGCGGTCGCGATGAACAGGCGCGTCTTCACGTTCATCAGGACGGTGACGGACCCGCCGGCCGCGCGCCGGATCGTCAGCGTGTCGGCGTCGCGGGCCTCGACGGTGCCCTGGTAGCGCGCGAAGGATTCCGCGGCCTGCGCCGCAACGGAGGTCGCACCCATCGCGAGCGCGATCAGACAAGCTCGGATCACTGTCGTCAGCCCCTCACTCGACCGGGATGGCCGGCGAGGCGCGAACGTCGGGCGAACGGTCGAGGTTCCCGCTTCGCGCGCGGCACACGCCGTCAGTGCGCCATCAGCATCGGCAGGTCGGCGTGGGCGAGCAGGTGGCTCGTCGGGCCGCCGAAGATCATCTGCCGCAGCCGGCTCTGGGTGTAGGCGCCCTTGATCAGCAGGTCGGAGCCGAACTCCTTCGCCTCGGCGAGGAAGGTCTCGCCCGGCGTCCGGCGCCCGGCGGGAAGCGCCTTGTGGTCGGCGGCCACGCCCTCGCAGGCGAGCGAGCGGGCGAGGTCCTCGGCGCTCGGGCCCGGCACCGTGCCGCCCTCGACGCTGAGCACCAGCACGCGGGAGGCGGCCCGCAGCAGCGGCATCGCGAAGGCGACGGCGCGCGCGGTCTCGGTCGAGCCGTTCCAGGCGACCAGGATCGCGTCGCCGAACCGGGTCGGCGGGGTCGGCGGCGCCACCAGGATCGGGCGGCCGCCCTCGAACAGCGCCGTCTCCAAGGTGGTCATGCGCGGCGTACCGTCGGCGGCGCCGGGGCGGCCGACGACGGTGGCCGAGAACAGGCGCGCGTACTGCCCGAGGAAGGCGTCGCCCGCCGGCACGTCCTGCCGCCAGCGATAGCGCGCGCCGGCGCCGGCGACGTTCTCGGGAACGCACAGGCCGTCGCGGGCGTGGCGCGGGATGCCGGCCCCGTCCATGAAGGCGACGAAGCGCCCGCCCGCCTCCTCGGCCTCGGCCCGGTCGGCCTCCTCGTCGCGCAGCCAGGTCATGCCGCCGACCATGTCGACGGGCACGTACTCGGCGAGCGCCGGCCGCAGCGACACGCCCTCGATCAGGCTGCCGAAGCGCTGTGCCACCAGGCGGGTCGTCTCCAGCACCGAGGGCAGGGCGTCGTGGAGCGCGATCGGCACCAGCAGGGTCTTCATCGCGTCGCCTCGCTCGGGTTCGCCATCACCGTCGCGACGCTAATGCGGATCGCCGCGGCGGGAAACTCGCAGCCGCCCGGCGCTCACACGGTTTTCGGCCTCGGAAGGGAATGGCGATCGGGATCGAGGCGGGCGCGGGCGAGACGCGTCATCGGGCGCTCGACATGGCGGTGGACGAGCAGGGCCGCCACGACGCTCAGGGCGACCATCACGCCGAGCGCGACCCAGGGGCCGAGCCACAATGCGAGGTCGATGCGCGCGAGCGCCTCGCGCAGGCCGCGCAGGACGAAGGGATGGACGAGGTAGAGCGCGTAGGAGGCGTCGCCGAGCGCGGCCAGGGCGGACACGACGGGCGAGGGCGGTCGCGCCTGCGTCCGCGAGCGGCCGAGCGCCGCCGCCGCCACCAGGAAGGCCGCCGGGATGCCGAGGGCGAGCGGGCGCAGGAACCCGTCCGGGAATGGGCCGGTGCGCGCGACGAGCAAGAGTAGGCCGAACCCGGCGAGCGCCAGGCCGGCGCGCGCCGGCCCGCCCAGCCGCACGCCCTCGCCGCGTGCGAGCGCGATCAGGGCGCCGAGCCCGAATTCCAGCATCACCGGGTTCGACCAGAACGCCAGCGGCACGGCCTCCGGCTTCAGCCAGGCGCCCGCCAGCACGATCCCGACGAGGGCCGCCACGAGCCAGGCGACGCCGGCCCGGCGACCCCAGCCGAGACCGAGCGCGAACAGCGCGTAGAACGCCATCTCGCAATTGAGCGTCCAGCCGAGGCCGTAGAGCGGCAGCACCGCGCCGTCCGGCCGCGCCGCGGGCCAGAACAGGAAGGAGGCGACGACCTGGCCGGCGTCCGGCGGTCCGCCGCTGCCGTTGAGGGCCGACGGCGCCGCCAGCCCGACCGCGAGGTAGAGCGCGGTGACCAGCCAGTACAGCGGCACCACCCGCGCGATCCGATGCGCCAGGAAGCGGCGCCGACCTCCGCTCTCCGCCGCATGGCGCCCGACCGCGTGCGGCGCCGCGGCGTGGACGATGATGAAGCCCGAGATCACGAAGAACACGTCGACGCCGCCCGCCCAGGGCAGCAGCCCGCTCGGGGCGAAGGCCGCGCCCGTCCGCTGCGCCAGCGCGGCCGCCTCGGCCTGCGCATGGTGCATCACGACGAGCAGCGCCGCGACCGCGCGCAGGATCTGAACTGACAAGATCTGGGTGAAGCGGGGCGTCAAGGCGGGGCCTCGGGACGGAAGGACGGCGAAAGGCATGGCGGCTGCCGCGGGGTGGATCAAGCGTCGCAGCCCGCGCGGCGGACGGCGCAAGGTCAGGCAAGACCAGAGGAACCATGCGCGATCGTCATCGTTGGTTCGATGAAGTGCTGTCGCCGTCCGTTTCGGTTGAAACCGGTATGGGCGATACAACTACGCCGGCTTGCACGCTCACCATTCATCGATCGAGGTTTTCAATGCTGAAGAAATACGCCGTCCTGTCCGCGCTCGCCTTCGCCGTCTCGACCCCGGCCATGGCCCAGGGCCTGAGCGATTTCCGTCTGCAGTCGCTGCAGGCGAACGCCTTCGAGATCCAGTCGAGCCAGATCGCGCTGTCGAAGTCCCGCAACCCGCAGATCCGGACCTACGCCCAGGAAGCGATCCGCGACCACCGTTCGGCCAACGTCGCCCTCGTCGGCGGTGACCGCAACTACGTCGCCGCGCAGGGCGGCGTGGTCGGCGGTCCGGTGGACGGCTTGATCGGCGCGCCGCTGGCGGTGGCCGGTGGCGCCGTCGGCGCGGCGACCGGCGCGGCCGCGGGCGTGGTCGGCGGGACGCTGAACGGCGGCCCGGTCGGCGGCCTCGAAGGCCTCGGCTCGGGCGCGCAGCGCGGCGCCGCAGCGGGCAGCCGCCTCGGCAATGCCGACGTCGATCAGACGGCCGGCACCACGGTGGTTCAGCCCAGCCCCGAGCAGCAGGCGATGCTGGCGGAGCTCTCCGCCACCCCGTCGGGCCCGCGCTTCGACCGCCTCTACGTGAGCCAGCAGGTCCAGGCGCACCGCATGACGATCGGCATGACCGAGGCCTACGCCTCGTCCGGCCCGAACCCGGCGCTTCGCACCTACGCGCAGCAGGCCCTGCCGGTGCTGCAGCACCATTACGGCATGGCCCAGCGCCTGCCGGGCGCCCGCGACGCGATGTAATCGTCCGATCCCGCTCGGCGCCGACGCCGAGCGCGGCTCATGAGACAGGGCGGCAGGCGCGAGCCTGCCGCCCTTTTCGTTGGTCCGGTCTTTCGTCGGCCCTGGCCTTCCCGTTCCGATCGATCTCGGATTGAAAGGCGAGGCGGGTGCTTTCGAACCAAAGCACCCGCCTCGCCGGACGCGTCAGCTGCAGCTCATCATTGTGGAGGGGCGCAGCGGCTCGCCGCTTCGATCGACCGCCTGCGCGAAGTCGCCGGTCTCGGGATTGCGGACCAGAAGGTCGCCCGTGGCCACGCCGAAATGCGCACCGTGCAGCTTCAGGGTGCCGGCCTCGACCCGTTCCTTGATGAACGGGAAGGTCATCAGGTTCTCGAGGCTCTGGCTGACCATCGCGTGCTCGAGGCGGGTGAGGTATTCGGGCGCGCTCGAATCGCCGGCCTTCGCCTCGGCGGGCTCGACGAGGGAGACCCACTTGCCGATGAAGTTGCCCTTCGAGAGCGGCTTGGCCTTGTTGGCGTAGGCCTTGATGCCGCCGCAGCTGGCGTGGCCGAGCACGACGATGTTCTTGACCTCGAGGCCCTGCACCGCGAACTCGATCGCCGCCGAGGTGCCGTGATAGTCGCCCCCGGTCTCGTAGATCGGCACGATGGCGGCCACGTTGCGGATCACGAACAGCTCGCCCGGGCCGACGTCGAAGATCGCTTCCGGCGCGACCCGGCTGTCGCAGCAGCTGATCACCAGCGTCTCGGGCTCCTGGGCGGTCGCCAGCTCGGCGAAGCGCTTCCGCTCCGTCGGAAAGCGGCCGGAAAGGAAGGAACGGTAGCCGTCGGTGAGCGCGGTCGGAAACATGGGTCCTCCTGACAATCGAGAAATTCCGTCACGGAACGAGTGGCCTGAGCCCCCTGTTCCACGCTCAAGTTTGCTGCCAGGTCAGGATGATCGGGGCGTCTGGAACGTGTCCGGCGACGAGGCGCTCGGCGAGCTGACCGAGGCCGGCGGGCTCGATCCGCGCCTCGGTGGCGAGCAGCTCGGCCACCGTCCACCAGCGCGTGCCGTGCAGCGGGTTGTCCTCGGTCTCCATCAGGCGGCTGGTGTCGATCCGGTCGTCGGGCAGACGCACCAGGAAATAGCGCTCGCGTGCATCGCGCGACTGCCGGAACAGGTGGAACGGGCCGTCGCAGGCCGCGACCTGCGGGCCGATCGCGCAGTCGGCCCGGCCGATCTCCTCCGACAATTCCCGGCGGCAGGCCGTAACGTGGTCCTCGCCGGGCTCCAGCCCGCCGCCCGGCATGAACCAGAACCGCAGCGGCGTGCCGTCCGGCGCATGCGCGTGCACCGATTCGTACTCGATCAGCAGCAGTCGGTCGGCGGGATCGAACACCAGCGCGCGGGCGACGTGGCGGATCGCGGGGTTCGGGTCTCGGGTCTGTTCGCTCATGGCCCAGGTCGTTAGCAGACTTTGCGTGGCTCGCGGGATTCGGCCCGGTCGCCCCCCTGAAGCGGCGCCGGCATCCAGATCACCGCCGGCAGGCCGTGGGCGTCGCGCTCGGGCAGGTCCGGCAGCGGGCTCGCGCGGCCGAGGAGGATGTCGCGGGCGACGACGAGGCCGGCCATCGCGTCGAGGTGGTCGTCGGCACCGACGCCGCGCGGCCGTGCGCCGTGAACCAGCGTCTCCGGCAGCCCGGCGGCGACGAGGAGCGCCCGGCGCAGGTCCAGCCCGGCCTGCCGCTGCGGCCCCTTCTTGCCCGCCGCCAGCGCCCGGTCGCCGTTGAGGCGGCGGAAGGCGATCTCGGGATGGACCTCGTGCAGGCGCGCCGTCAGCGCCGGCCACTCGCGCAGCAGGGCGTCCACCGCGCGGATGTAGCGGAAGATGTTGAAGCACTGGATCGAGGGCGCGAAGGGCGGCGCGCTGCCCGCGCGCGACAGCGCCTTGGCGGTCTCGTAGTCGTCGGCGAAGATCGCCGCGCGCGGCGGCACCGGGAACACGCTCGACCGGCCGGCGCCGAGATAGGCGCGTGCGGCCCGGTCGGCCGCCCGGCCTCCGCCCGTCGCGCGGTCCGGCAGTCCGATCGGCACGTCGATGCCGACCGAGACCGGCGCTTCCGGTCCGTCGAGGCACTCGGCGACGGTGGAAAACAGGGCCGCGCGGTGGCGGCCGGGATCGTCGAGGTCGAGCAGCACGCCGGCCCAGGCGCCGCGGCAGCCGTCGAGTCCCGCGATCCAGCGCGCCATTCCCGCTCCTTGTCTCGCCGTCCGGAGAACGCTATCGGCGCTTCTGTCTTACGGACGTCGCCCCGCCGACGGAAAGATGCCGCCATGACCGAGATCCGTCCGCGTCGCAGCGTGCTGTCCCTGCCGGGCTCGAACCCGCAGGCCCTGGAAGCGGCTCGCACCCTGCCGGTCGACGCGGTGCTGCTCGATCTGGAGGAGACCGTCCCGCCCGAGGCCAAGGACGCCGCCCGCAAGACGGTGGCCGCCGCGGTGACGGGCCGTGCCTACGGTCATCGCGAGGTGGTGGTCCGCATCAACGCGCTCGATTCGGCCCACGGCGAGGCCGACCTCGCGGCGATCGCCGCGGCCGGCCCCGACGCGATCCTGGTGCCGAAGGTGAGCGGCCCCGACGCCCTGGTGGCCGTCGGCGCCCGCTTGAGGCGCCTCGGCGCGGCGCCGGCGCTGCGGATCTGGGCGATGATCGAGAGCCCCCTCGCGGTGCTGCAGGTCGGCGCGATCGCCAGCGCCGCGCGCGACGTGGACATCCGCCTGTCCTGCCTCGTGGTCGGCACCGGCGACCTCGCCGCGGCGACCCGGATCCGCCGCGGCGTCCCCGGCCGCCCGGCGCTGATGCCGCTGCTGATGAGCGTCGTCGCCGCGGCCCGCGCCTACGAGATCGACGTCATCGACGGCGTGTTCGAGGCGACCGCCGACGAGGCCGGCTTCCGCGCCGAGGCCGAGCAGGCCCGCGACGGCGGCTTCGACGGCAAGGTGCTGATCGATCCCGCGCAGATCGCCGCCGCCAACGCGGTGTTCGGCCCGAGCCCGGATGCGGTCGCGCAGGCGCGTGCGGCGATCGCCGCCTTCGCCGGCCCGGCCGCCCGCGAGCGCGGCACGGCCGCGTTCCGGGGCCGCACGATCGACCGATCCCATGCCGATGAGGCCCATCGCATCGTCGCCCTGGCCGACGCCATCGCGGCGCGCCGGCCGTGAGCGACGCGCTGCCCGAGGTCGGCATCCGCGGGCTCGATCCGCGGCTGGCGGGGTGGGGGTTTCCGCGATGGGGCTCGACCCAGGCCGCCGGCCTCGACCTCCATGCCTGCCTCGACGCGGCACTCGACCTCGCGCCGCAGGGGCCGCCGGCGCTGATCCCCGCCGGCTTCACGGTGCTGATCCGGGAGGCCGGCTGGTGCGGGCTGATCTTCCCCCGGTCCGGCCTCGGCCATCGCGCCGGGCTGGTGCTCGGCAACGGCACCGGGGTGATCGATGCCGACTACGAGGGCCCGCTGATGATCTCGGCCTGGAACCGCAACCCGGCCGGCGACCCGATCCGGATCGCGCCGGGCGAGCGCATCGCGCAACTGGTGTTCACGCGGGTCGCGCGGCCGCGGCTGGTCGTGACCGACGCGGATGAGCCGGCATCGGCGCGGGGCGTCGGCGGGTTCGGGTCGAGCGGCCGGTGACGAGGCCGAAGGATCGCGCCTCTTCTCCCTCCCCCGCAGAGGGGGGAGGGAAGAGGGCGCGGTCAGCCGAAAGCCCCACGCTGCGTCTACTCCGCCGCCGCCTTCGCCGGAACACATCCCTCCTCGGGCAGGCCGAAGCGGCCGATCGTGTCCTGCAGGCGCAGGGCCGCGTTGATCAGCGCCATGTGCGAGAAGCCCTGCGGGGTGTTGCCGCGCTGCTCGCCGGACTCCGGGTCGATCATCTCGGCGAACAGCCCGACGTCGTTGCCGCGCGCCAGCAGGCGCTCGAACGCCGCCTTGGCCTCGCCGGTGCGGCCGTCGAGCGCCAGGCAGCCGACGCGCCAGAAGGCGCAGGCGGTAAACGTGCCCTCATCGCCCGCGAGACCGTCGTCCATGCGGTAGCGGTAGATCAGGTCGCCGACGCCGAGCTCAGCCTCGATCGCGGCCAGCGTCTTGCGCAGGCGCGGGTCGCTCGGGTCGATCGCGCCGAACAACGCCACGCGCAGCACCGCCGCGTCGAGGTGGTGCGAGCCGTAGGCGCCGGTGAAGGCCTGCCGCTCCTCGTTCCAGGCCTTCTCCAGGTAGTCGGCGCGGATCTCGGCGGCGATCCGCTCCCAAGTCTCGATCTTCTCCGGCGGCACGCCCTCGATGTTGCGGCCGATCCGGGCGGCGTCGTTCAGCGCCACCCAGAGCATCGCCTTGGTGTGGAGCTGGTGGCGCGGGCCGGTGCGCAGCTCCCAGATGCCGTCGTCGGCCTCGTCGCGGCAGGCGATGGCGCGGCGGGTGAGGTTGTCGAGCACCTCGGGCAGGCGGTCGTGGACCTTTTCCGGCGGGTCGTACTCGACCGCTTCGAGGAAGACGCAGAGCGCGCGCACCAGCTCGCCGTAGATGTCGTGCTGGTCCTGGCCCTCGGCGGCGTTGCCGATCAGCGGCGGCCCGACGTCGCGCCAGCCGGAGAGGTGGTCGAGCTCCTCCTCCGGCGGCATCGCCTCGGCGATGCCGTAGAGCAGCTTGGTGTCGCGGCCGAAGCTGCCGTCCGCTTCGCGCAGGAAGCGCAGGAACTCCGAGGCTTCGCGGACGTAGCCGAGCATCACGAAGGCGGTGACGGTGAAGGTCGCGTCCCGCATCCAGGTGAAGCGGTAATCGTAGTTGCGGTTGCCCGGAACCGCCTCGGGCAGGCCGGCGGTGGCCGCCGCGACGATGGCGCCCGACGGCGAGTAGGTCAGCAGCTTCAAGCACAGGGCCGAGCGCAGCACCGCGTCGCGATAGGGGCCGTGATAAGTGCAGCGCTCGCTCCAGCGCCGCCAGTAGTCGATGGTCGCCGCGACCCGGCGCTCGGCGCCGGCGAAATCGTCGATCGCGGCCCGCTCCCCGTCCTCGCCGTGGGTGAGGACGAGGTAGGCGGTCTCGCCCGCCGCGATCGCGAACCGGCTCACGGCGACCGCGCCGTCGAGCCTCGGCTCGGGCGCGGCGTTGACGCGGAGCCGCTGCTTGCCGGCCTCGAACAGCACCGTCGCGCCGTCGGCGATCGGGATGCCGTCGCAGCGGGCGTAGTCGAAGGTCGGGTGCACCAGGAAGCGCCCGGCGACGTGGCCGTCGATGCAGGTGAGCAGGCGGATCAGGCGGCTCTCGCCCTCGCCGTCGGGCCCTTCCTCGGGCTCGGGGGTCGGCGGGTTGACCGGCATCACGTCGACCAGCCGGGCGCTGCCGGTCTCGGTGACGAAGGTCGTCTCCAGCACGTTGGTCTCGGGCAGGTAGCGCCGCGAGGTCGAGCGCAGGCCCTCGAACGCGATCCGGCAGGAGCCGCCCTTGTCGTCGTCGAGCAGCGCGAGGAACAGGGCCGGCGAATCGTGACGCGGCCAGCACAGCCAGTCGACCGAGCCGTCGCGGGCGATCAGCGCGGTCGAGTGGGTGTCGCCGATGACGGCGTAGTCTTCGATGGGCTTGTACAAGGCGATGTGTTTCCCGGAGGCTCGACCCGTTCTAACGCGTCGCATCCCCGGTTCGACCGTGCCTGACGAAATGTCACATAGGTTTATGTCCCGGCGTGGAATTCGGCGACGTGCTCGGCGACGATCGCGTCGAACGAGGCGTCGGCGGTGAAGCCGAGGTCGAGCGCGCGTTCGGTGGCGAAGGCCTCGGGCCAGGTCTCGATGATGCGGGCGACGGCCGGATCGGGCTCGCGGCGGATCAGGGCGACCGCCTTGTCGCCACCGACCTTGCGCAGGGCCTCGATCTCCTCGGCCACGGTGGCCGACACCCCAGGCAGCGTCAGCGCACGCCGCAGCCCGAGGCGGGCGAGGTCGAGCCCGGCCGCGTGCAGCAGGAAGCCGATCGCGGCCGAGGGGCTCGCGAACCAGTGGCGCACGGTCTCGGGCACCGGCAGGATCGCCGGCTGGCCGGCCAGCGGCTCGCGGATGATGCCGGAGAAGAACCCCGACGCCGCCTTGTTCGGCTTGCCCGGGCGCACGCAGATCGTCGGCAGGCGCAAGGCGATGCCGTCGAGGAAGCCGCGGCGGGAATAGTCGGCGAGCAGCAACTCGCCCATCGCCTTCTGGGTGCCGTAGGAGGAGGCCGGCGTGACGATCCAGTCGTCGCCGATCACCGGCGGCAGCGGCGGCCCGAACACCGCGAGCGAGGCGGTGAACACCACCTTCGGCCGGTAGCCGTCGGCCAAGTGCGCGCGGCGGATCGCGTCGAGCAGCAGGCGGGTGCCGTCGAGGTTGACCCGGTAGCCGAGCTCGAGGTTCGCCTCCGCCTCGCCCGAGACCACCGCGGCAAGGTGGAAGACGAGGCCGGGCCGCCCGGCGATGGCGGCGTCGGCCGCGCCCGGCGCGGTGAGGTCGGCGGCCTCGGTTCGGACGTTGCCGGCGAAGCCCGCGGGCGCGTCGGGCTGGACCACGTCGATCAGGGTCAGCGCGTCGAGCGGCGCGCCGCCGACGGCGCCGGACGCGACCAGGGCCTTGGTGAGCCGGCGGCCGATCATGCCGGCGGCGCCGAGGATCAGGGCGTGCATGGGAAGCTCCTTGGTCGGCATGTTCGGCCGCGATCGATCTGCGTTGCCCTACCGGATCCCTCCCCCGCACCCGAGTCGGGCCTGCCCGACTTGGGCACACGGCTTGGGCACACAAGGTGCGGATCTCTGGCAAGCCCGAGATCCGTCGGGGGGAGGGAAGGCGCGACGAGACTTTCGAAGGGGGTCAGGGAAGCGAGAAGCACCCGTATCGCTCACTGCATCAGGGCGAGCGCGCGCAGGAAGAAGTCGCGGCCGCCGAAGTTGCCGGATTTCAGCGCGAGCAGCATCGGATCGCCGCCGGCCGTGCGCAGGACGGGGACGCCGGCGGCGATCTCGGGGCCGAGCTGGAAGGCTTTCAGCCCGAGATGGTCGACCACCGCGCCGGAGGTCTCGCCGCCGGCGACCACGAGCCGGCGGACGCCGCGGGCGACGAGGTCCGCGGCGAGCCGCGCCAGCGCCGCCTCGATCGCCTGGCCGACCGCGGCGCCGCCGTGCCTGGCCTGGAGCGCGCGCACCGCGTCGGGCGCGGCGCTGCTGGCGACGAGGACCGGGCCGGCGGCAAGGCGCTCGGCGGCCCAGGCGATGGCCGTCTCGACCTCGCCGGGGCCGGACAGCAGCCGCTCGGTGTCGAGGCGGAGCACCGGCATGTGATCGGCCGCGGCCTCGATCTGCGCCAGCGTCGCCTGCGAGCAGCTGCCCGCGAGGCACGCGGCGTGGCCGCCGACCGCTTCGCCCGCCACCGCACCGGCGCCGGATGCGCCGTGCCCGTCCGCGACCAGCGCGCGGGCGAGCCCGAGGCCGAGGCCCGAGGCGCCGCAGGAGACGCGGTGCCGCAAGGCGGCGCGGCCGAGGATCTCGAGGTCGGCATCGAAGATCGCGTCGGCGATGGCCGCGCCGTGGCCCTCCTTCGCCAGGGCGTCGAGGCGCGCGGCGACCGCGTCCGGACCGCGCGTCACGGTGGCGATGTCGATCAGCCCGACCGTGCCGGCGCTCTGGCGGGCCAGCACCCGCACGAGGCTCGAATCGCGCATCGGGTTGAGGGGGTGGTCCTTCAGCGGGCTCTCGGCGAGCAGCGTCGCGCCGACGAAGAGGTGACCCTGGTAGACGCTGCGCCCGGTCTCGGGAAAGGCGGGGGTGACGAGCGCGATCGGCTCGGCCGCATCCGCCCTCAGCGCGTCGAGCACCGGGCCGATGTTACCGGCCTCGGTCGAATCGAAGGTCGAGCAGACCTTGAACAGCACGTGGCCGGCACCGCGCCGGCGCAGCCAGGCGTCGGCCTCGCGGGAGCGCGCCACCGCCTCGCGCGGGTCGATCGACCGGCTCTTCAGCGCCACCACCACCGCGTCGACCTCCGGCAGGGCGAGGTCGTCGGCCGGCACGCCGATCGTCTGCACCGTGCGCAGGCCGGCCCTGGTTAGGGTGTTGGCGAGGTCCGAGGCGCCGGTATAGTCGTCGGCGACGCAGCCGAGCGCGAGCGGCAGGCTCATCGCGCATCTCCCCGCCGGCCTTCGCGATAGGGCGCGAACCAGCCGAGGCCCGCGACGGTGCCGGCGGCCGGATTGTACTCGCAGCCGACGAACCCGTCGTAGCCGAGCCGGTCGAGCTCCGCGAAGAGGAAGGCGTCGTCGATCTCGCCGGTGCCGGGCTCGTGTCGCCCCGGCACCGAGGCGGTCTGCACGTGGCCGACGATCGGCATCAGCGCGCGCAGCCGCATCGTCACGTCGCCGTGCAGGATCTGGCAGTGGTAGAGGTCGAACTGCAGCTTCAGGTTCGGCCGCGCGAGGTCGCGGATCAGCGCCGCCGCCGCCCCGAAATCGTTCAGGAAGTAGCCCGGCATGTTGCGGCCGTTGATCGGCTCCAGCACGAGGTCGAGCCCCGCCGCGCCGAGAGCGTCGGCGGTCCAGGCGACGGCGCGGCGGTAGGCGTCGCGCGCGGCCGGATCGTTCGGGTCGGCCAGCCCCGCCATCAGGTGGAGGCGCCCGACGCCGGTGGCCTCGGCGTAGCGCAGAGCGGTCGCGACGCCCTGCTTCAGCTCGTCGAAGCGCTCGGGCAGGGCCGCGAGCCCGCGCTCGCCGGCCTCGAAGTCGCCCGGCGGCAGGTTGAACAGCGCCTGGGTCAGGCCGTGGCGCGCCAGGCGGTCGGCGATGGCGTCGGCCGGATGCGCGTAGGGGAACAGGAACTCGACGGCGCCGAAGCCCTGGTCCGCGGCTGCTGCGAAGCGGTCGAGGAAGGGGAGCTCGGTGAACATCAGGGTGAGGTTGGCGGCAAAGCGCGGCATGGATGGACTTCCTCAGCGCTTCGCGGCCGGCAGGGTCGCGCCCGAGACCTGGGCGTAGAGCCGCGCGACGGAGGCATCGTCGTCGCGGCCCATCCCCGAGCCCGACGCCATCAGGAACATCTGCAGGGCGGCGGCCGCCACCGGCACCGGGTACTTCTCGGCGCGCGCCATGTCCTGCACGATGCCGAGGTCCTTGACGAAGATGTCGACCGCGCTTCTGGGGCTGTAATCGCCGTCGAGGACGTGCGGCATCCGGTTCTCGAACATCCAGGAATTGCCGGCCGACTTCGTGATCACCTCGTAGACGCGGGCGAGGTCGAGGCCCTGCTTGGCGGCGAAGCTCATGGCTTCCGACGCGGCGGCGATGTGCACGCCCGCGAGCAGCTGGTTGATCATCTTGAAGGCCGCGCCCTGGCCGGCTTCATCGCCGAGCTCGTAGAGCGTGCCGGCCATCGCACCGAGCGCCGGGCGCGCCGCGTCGAAGGCGGCGGCCGAGCCGGAGGCGAGGAAGGTCAGAGCCCCGTCGGCGGCGCGCGCCGCGCCCCCGCTCATCGGCGCGTCAAGGTAGTGCCGGCCGGTGGCCTCGAGCCGCGCCGCCAGCCGCCGGGCGACGGCCGGGTCCATGGTCGCCGAGGAGACGAACACCGCGCCCTCCGGCATCGCCGCTGCGGCGCCGGCCTCGCCGAACAGCACGGCCTCGGTCTGGGCGGCGTTGACGACGACGCAGATCACGACGCTCGCGCCCTCCGCCGCTTCGGCCGGGCTCGCCGTGCCGCGCCCGCCGGCCGCCGAGAAGCGGGCGACCGCCTCGGGGTTCACGTCGCAGGCCGCGACCGTGAAGCCGGCCCGCTGCAGCGAGGCCGCCATGCCGAAGCCCATCGAGCCGAGGCCGATCACCGCGGCGTGCCGGGCGGAGGAGGGTGCTGTCATCGGGGATGTCCGGTCGGGGGTCTGCGGAAGGTGCGCCGGTTCAGCGGTTCACGAGGCGCTTGGGCGTCACGAAGGTCGCGACCGAGCCGAGCACCAGCATGGCGGCGAGCGCGTACATGCCGGTGGCGGTGTTGCCGCTGTAGTCCTTCAGGGCGCCGATCACGTAGGGGCTGGCGAAGCCCGCGAGGTTGCCCACCGAGTTGATCAGCGCGATGCCGGCGGCGGCGCCCGCCCCCGACAGGAACGCGGTCGGCATCGACCAGAACAGCGGCGCGCAGGTGAGCACCCCGCCCGCGGCGATCGAGAGCGCCATGATCGCGATCACCGTGCTGCCGGCGGTGGCGGCGACGACGAAGCCGACCGCGCCGCAGAGCGCAGGCACGATCAGGTGCCAGCGGCGCTCGCGCATCCGGTCGGCGCTTCGCCCGAGCAGGATCATCACGAACACCGCGAACAGGAACGGGATCGCGCTGATCAGGCCGATGTTGAGGTTGCCCTGTACGCCGGTGGCTTTCACCAGCGTCGGCATCCAGAAGGTCAGGCCGTACTGGCCCGTGACGAAGCAGAAGTAGATGAAGCTCATGAACCAGACGCGGCCGTTGCGGAACACGGTCGCGATCGAGTGCGGGCTCGTCTCCTTGCCGACGTTGTCGGCGGCGATGTCGCGCTCGATCACCGCCTTCTCGGGGTCGGTCAACCACTTGGCCTCCGAGGCCCGGTTGTCGAGGTAGAAGAACACCGCGATGCCGACCAGCACCGCCGGCACCGCCTCGATCACGAACATCCACTGCCAGCCGGCGAGCCCGTGGGCGCCGTTGAAGGCATCCATGATCCAGCCCGAGAGCGGGTTGCCGAAGATGCCCGAGACGGGGATCGCGGCCATGAACACGGCGATGACCTTGGCCCGGCGATGCGCCGGGAACCAGGCCGTCGTGTAGAGGATCACGCCCGGGTAGAAGCCCGCCTCGGCCAGCCCGAGCAGGAAGCGCATGACGTAGAAGGTCGTGGCGGAGTTCACGAACAGGAACGCACCCGAGATGATCCCCCAGGTCACCATGATCCGGGCGATCCAGATCCGCGCGCCGACCCGGTGGAGGATCACGTTCGAGGGCACCTCGAACAGGAAGTAGCCGACGAAGAACACGCCCGCGCCGAAGCCGTAGACCGTCTCGCTGAAGCCGAGGTCCTGGGACATCTGCAGCTTGGCGAAGCCGACGTTGACCCGGTCGAGGTAGGCGACGACGTAGCAGAGCATCAGGAACGGCACGAGGCGCCAGAACACCTTGGTATAGGTCTGCTCGACGAAGGCCTTCGATGGCACGGCGCTGCCCGGCAGCACGGCGGCTGGTGAACTCATGGCGTCCTCCGTCGCCGACGTCTTGGCGTGCCGGCGTTCTGCTTGGTTCCGCACCGTTTCCCGGCGCTTGAAACCTGCCTATCTCAGTTTGGCAGCGCTGCCAATCAGCTTGCGGGTGACAGCGATGCTCGATATGTCGCTGAGCGCATCGCCACGCGAAGGGCCTCCATGAACCTGCATCGGCGCCTCGTGACGCTGGCGGACGTCGCCCGGGAATCGGGTTTCGGCGAGAGCACGGTCTCGCGGGTGCTGCGCAACCAGGGCTCGTTCTCGAAGCGCACCGCAGACCGGGTGGCCGCGGCCGTGGCCGAGCTCGGCTACGTGCCGAACCGGCTGGCCGGGTCGCTCGCGGGCAACGCGGCGTCGGCCGGCTCGCAGCTCGTCGGCATCGTGATCCCGTCGCTCGCCAACATCGTCTTCCCCGACCTGCTGCGCGGGCTGACGGGGGCGCTCGACCGCACCGGCTTCCAGAGCGTGATCGGCGTCTCCGACTACGATCCCGACCGCGAGGAGGCGCTGGTCGGCGCGCTGCTGTCGTGGCGCCCGGCCGGCCTCGTCGTCACCGGGGTGGAGCACAATCCCGGCACCGTGGCGCTCCTGCGCGCCGCCGGAATCCGCGTGGTCGAGATGATCGACACCGACGGGCCGGGCCTCGACCTCGTCGTCGGCTTCTCCAACCGGGCGGTCGGCGAGGCGAGCGCCGCGCACCTGCTCGGGCGCGGCTACCGCCGCATCGGCTATGTCGGCCACGACATTCTTCGCGACCTTCGGGCGGGGAAGCGGCTCGCGGGATTCGAGGCGGCCCTGCAAGGCGCGGGGCACGGGCTGATCGACCGTGAGGTGGTCGCCGAGCCGTCCTCCGCGGCGGCCGGGCGGGCGGCGCTGGACCGGCTGCTCGACCGCACGCCGGACCTCGACGCCGTGTACTTCTCCAACGACGACATGGCGCTCGGCGGCTACTTCTGCTGCCTGGCGCGCGGCTGGTCGATCCCGCACCGGCTCGCGCTGTTCGGCTACAACGGCCTCGACATCACCGCGGCGATGCCGCAGCCGCTCTCGACCATCCGCACGCCGCGACTGCGGATCGGCGCGGTCGCCGCCGAGCGCCTGGCGGCCGGCGGCCCGGCCGAGACGATCGACCTCGGCTTCGAGCTGGTGGCGGGCGCGACCGCATAGGAGATCGGGCTTGAGGAACCGAACATGAGCGAATCCACCCTGCGCGAAAGCATCTGCCGCTACGGGCGCTCGCTGTTCGAGCGCGGGCTGACGCCAGGCTCCTCGGGCAACATCTCCCTTCGGCTCGATGACGGCGGCTGGCTGGTGACCCCGACCAACGCCTCGCTCGGCTTCCTCGACCCGGCCCGGATCTCGCGTCTCGACGCGACGGGACGGGTGGTCTCTGGCGACACGCCGACGAAGGAGATCCCGCTCCACACCGCGCTCTACGAGAGCCGCGCCGAGGCGCGCGCCATCGTCCACCTGCACTCGACGCACGCGGTCGCGGTGTCGATGCTGCCGGAGATCGACCCGAAGGCGGTGCTGCCGCCGCTGACGCCGTACTACCTAATGCGCACCGGCGGCACGGCGCTGGTCCCGTACTACCGCCCCGGCGACCCGGGCGTCGCCGACGCGATCCGGGGCCTGGCGGGGAAGTACAGTTCGGTGCTGCTCGCCAACCACGGCCCGGTCGTCGCCGGCGCGAGCCTGGAGGCCGCGGTCTTCGCCACCGAGGAGCTCGAGGAGACGGCCAAGCTCTACCTGCTCCTGCGCAACCTCAACCCGCGCCATCTCAGCCCCGCCCAGGTCGCCGACCTCGTCCAGCATTTCGGGCTGACGTTGCCGGAGCACGAGGGGGAGGGACACGGATGCTCCTGACGCGGCGCGGCGCCGGTCCTGACGCGACCATACCTTCAGGCGCTGCGAGCCCGATCGGGATGGGCCGTGACGAGGCGTCCGACCTCGTCGCGCTCGACCAGCCACACGGTGCGGATCCAGGGTTCGCGTCCCGACGGCGTCGCGATCGGACCGATGCAGGCGATCACCCGCCGATCCGGCGATGTCGGCGTGACCATGCGAACGGATGCTTGCAGGGCCTGCAGAAACAGCGCATCCGCGAATTCGGTCGTCCGCTCGCGGTTGAGTCCGAAGCCGAGGAAGAAGCGTGCCTTCGATCCGCCTTGCGGATGATCGGGATTGAGAAGGTATCTGGCGATCTTGTCGCCCGGAATGGCAAGGTTCTGCGGGAGCGACGATCCGCTCATCGCAGAGCGGTCGGCGTCGCATGCGTCAGGATCGTTGCCGGCACGGTGGCCAGCGCGCCGTCCGGCTCCGAGAACTCGACGATGCAATCCGGGCTGTCGGTCCAGACGCCGACGACGGTTCCTGCACGCCCCGCCGGGATCGTCTCGCCGTCATGCGAGCGGGCCGGCTCGAGCAGCACCACGGTATCGAGGTCCCGGAAGCCGGGCTCGTCCTTGCGCAGCAGATAAACGACCTCGACGGACATGACGGAAGCATATGGTGGGGCGCACCGTTCGTCCACGCCCGACGGTGCTGCCCGCTAGCACGCGGGCGAAAACCTCAATCCTTCGCCAGCATCGACCGCCCGATCGAGAACACCCGGCCGTCGCCGAGGAGATGCGCCGTGAACCCCGCCGAGAACAGCGGCTCGAACGCCGCGTCGCGGACGTTGAGGCCGCCGGCATAGGCCCCGAAGGCCGGCATCACCAGGCGGGTGCCGTCGGTGACGAAGCAGCGGCGGCGCACCGCGCGTCCGCGCATCGCGACCTTGCCGCACGGGTGGAGGTGGCCGGCGATCTCGCCCGGCGCCGCGCCCGGGGTCGGCTCGTGGCGGAGGGTGAGGCCGCCGAGCGTCATCACCTCGGCGTAGCGACCGCCGACGCCCTCGCTCACGGCGGCGTCGTGGTTGCCGGCGATCCAGACCCAGTCGCGGCCCTGCTGCAGGGCGGCGACCATCGCCCGGTCGCCGGGCTCCATCCGCTCGGGGCCGCGGGAATCGTGGAAGCTGTCGCCGAGCGCCACGATGCAGGCCGGGTCGAAGCGCGCCACCGCCTCGTGCAGGCAGGCCAGCGTCTCGCGGGTGTCGTAGGGCGGCAGGAACTGGCCGGTGCGGGCGGCGTAGGCCGAGCCCTTCTCGAGGTGGAGGTCGGAGACGATCAGCGTGCGGTGATCGGCCAGCCACAGGCCGCCGCACCGGTCGAGGGTGAGGGTCTCGCCGGACAGCTGCAGGCCGGGGGATTTTTGAGTCTTCTCGAGTCTCAGGCCGAGCGCCAAGATGGTGTCCTCGTCGGTAGGGGAGGGCGGCGTCACCCCAGCGCCTCCTCGAGAAGCTGGGCCTCGGCCTCGGCCAGGATCTCGTCGGCGCCCTCGCCGTAGACCCGTTCGCGCCCGATCTCCAGCATCACGGAGACCGAGAGCGGCGAGACCCGGTCGAGGGCCTTGTGGGTGATTCGCCCCTGGATGCGCTCCAACATCATGCCGAGCCGCCTCACGTCGAGGAGTCCGGTTGCCGCATCCTGGCGCGCGGCGCGCATCAGCAGGTGGTCGGGCTGGTGCTTGCGCAGCACGTCGTAGATCAGGTCGGTGGAGATCGTGACCTGCCGGCCGGTCTTCTTCATGCCGGGATGGCGGCGCTCGATCAGCCCGGCGATGACCGCGCATTGGCGGAAGGTGCGCTTCATCATCGAGGATTCGTCGAGCCAGGCGTCGAGGTCGTCGCCGAGCATGTCCTGGGCGAACAGGTCTTCGAGGAAGGCGGGATCCCGGGCGATCCGCTCGGACAGGTCGCGGGTCATGAAGATCGCGATGCCGTAATCGTTGGCGGCGAAGCCCAGCGGGCGCAGGCCGGCCCGCTCCAGCCGCCGGGTCAGCAGCATGCCGAGCGTCTGGTGCGCGAGCCGGCCCTCGAACGGGAACGCCGTGAGGTAGTAGCGCCCGGCCCGCGGGAAGGTCTCGACCAGGAGGTCGCGCTCGCCCGGCAGCAGCGAGCGGCTGCGCTGGAGGAGCAGGTAGTCGGCGACCTGGCGCGGCAGCCGGTCCCACTCGAACGGGTCGGCGATGATCGCGCGGACGCGGGCGGCGAGGTAGGTCGAGAGCGGGAACTTCGAGCCGGCATAGGACGGGATCGCCGGGTCGGTCCCTGGCCCGGCGCGCGTGGCCATCGCCTCGTCCTCGGCCAGGCCCTCGAAGCGCAGCACCTCGCCGGCGAACAGGAAGGTGTCGCCCGGCGTCAGCGTGTCGGCGAAGTCCTCCTCGATCTCGCCGAGCACCCGGCCGGTCTTCGGCAGCACGGTGTTGGGCTTGCCCCGCATCGCGCGCGCGAGGCGGACCTTCACCTTCGCCGCCTCGACGATGGTGCCGATGTTCATCCGGTACTGCTGGGCGACGCGCGCGTCGCGCACCCGCCACAGCCCGTCCGGCCCGCGCAGGATCTTGGCGAAGCGCTCGTAGGCGCGCAGCGCGTAGCCGCCGGTGGCGACGTAGTCGACGACCGCCTCGAAATCCTCCCAGGACAAGGTGGCGTAGGGGGCGGCCGAGATCACCTCGTCGTAGAGCGCCACCGGGTCGAACGCGTCGGCGCAGGCCATGCCGAGCACGTGCTGGGCGAGCACGTCCGGCGCGCCGAGGCGGGCGTCGGGCGTGTCCTGCGCCGCCTCCTCGACCGCGTCGAGCGCCGCTTGGCATTCCAGAATCTCGAAGCGGTTGCCGGGGACGAGGTAGGCCTTCGACGGCTCGTCCATGCGGTGGTTGGCGCGCCCGATCCGCTGCATGATCCGGCTCGCCCCCTTCGGCGCGCCGACGTTGACCACGAGGTCGACGTCGCCCCAATCGATGCCGAGGTCCAGCGTCGCGGTGCAGACGATCGCCCGGAGCGAGCCCGCCGCCATCGCCGCCTCGACCCGGCGGCGCTGGGTGGCGTCGAGGGAGCCGTGGTGGAGCGCGATCGGGAGCACGTCGTCGTTGAGCCGCCACAGCTCCTGGAAGGTGTACTCCGCCTGGAGCCGGGTGTTGACGAAGACCAGCACCGTGCGGTGCGCCCGGATCAGGTCGTAGATCGCCGGCATG
Organism: Methylobacterium sp. E-041; assembly: GCF_022829665.1. Lineage (NCBI taxonomy): Bacteria > Pseudomonadati > Pseudomonadota > Alphaproteobacteria > Hyphomicrobiales > Methylobacteriaceae > Methylobacterium > Methylobacterium sp. E-041. The sequence continues at coordinate 152,358 of NZ_JAKSYQ010000299.1, forward strand.
GAATGCCACGCGGTGTGCCCGGCGAGCGGCAAGGTCTTGCCGGTGTCGAGCAGGTGCAGGTCGGGTGCCGCGCCGCCGGCGACGACGACGAGGTCGGCCATGCGTGGACCTTCCCCTCCCCCCCCTGCGGGGGCGGGTGGGACTCGCGTGAGCGAGGGTCGGGAGAGGGGAGCGACATTTCCGGAAGCGGCGCTCCCCTCTCCCGACCCGCTTCGCGGGCCACCCTCCCCCGCAGGGGGGGGAGGGAAGGCGGCGTTCTGCGGCACGAGGTACTTCCGCAGCTCGTCCGGCTCGCGCACCGTCGCCGACAGCCCGATCGCGGTGAGGCCGGGGCTGAGGCGGTGCAGGCGGGCGAGCGCCAGGGACAGCAGGTCGCCGCGCTTCGAGGTGACGAGGGCGTGGAGCTCGTCGAGGACGACGCAGCGCAGCCCGGAGAAGAACTCGGTCGCCTCGCGGTGGGCGATGAGCAGGGCGAGCTGCTCGGGCGTGGTCAGCAGGATGTCCGGCGGCCGCTCGATCTGGCGGGTGCGCTTGTGCGACGGGGTGTCGCCGGTGCGGGTCTCGATCCGCAGCGACAGGCCGATGCCCTCCACCGGCGCGTCGAGGTTGCGGGCGATGTCGACGGCGAGCGCCTTCAGCGGCGAGATGTAGAGCGTGTGGAGCCGGCGCTCGGAGGGCTTCGCCCGGCTCTGCGACAGCGCGACCAGGCTCGGCAGGAAGCCGGCGAGCGTCTTGCCGGCGCCGGTCGGGGCGACGAGCAGCGCCGAGCGGCCGGCGCCCGCGATGCGCAGCAGGTCGAGCTGGTGCGGCCGCGGGGCCCAGCCGCGCGCGGCGAACCAGGCGGCGAAGGCCGGCGGCAGGGCGCTCGGGTCGGCCGCCGCGCGCCGGCTCAGGCGAGCGCCATCAGGAAGCGGTCGATCAGCTCCAGCGCCCGCTCCGTCATCGCGCCGGGATAGCGGATGAAGACGTGGCAGCCGCCGGGATAGACCGCCGTGTGGCCGCCGTTGCCCGCCGCCGCCCAGCGGGCGGACATGTAGAGCGTGTCGTCGAGCAGCGGGTCGCAGGTCCCGACGGTAAACAGGGCCGGCGGCAGGCCCTTGAGGTCGGCGTAGATCGGCGACACGTCCGGCCGGCGCCGGTCGATGCCGTTGCGGACGTAGCCGTCGGCGAAGGCGGTGAGGTCGGTGGTGTTGCACACGAGGCGCTCGTCGCCCCAGTTGCGCACCGACGGGGTCAGCCCGAGGTCGAAGAAGCCGGCGTTGAGGTTCGCGCCGCGGAAGGCGCGCGGAAGCCGGTGCTTGTCGCGCAGGCGCAGCAGCACCATCACCGCGAGGTGCGCCCCGACCGATTCGCCACCGATGGTCAGCGCCGAGATGCCGAACTCGGCCTTGCCCGGGCCGGCGAGCCAGAGCGCCGCCGCCTCGCAATCGAGGAGCGCCGCCGGGTAGGGATGCTCGGGGGCGAGGCGGTACTCGACCGAGAGGCAGACGAAGCCGCAGGTGTCGGCGATCCGCTCGAGCCACGGGTCCTGCTCGTCGGCCGAGCCCCAGACCCAGCCGCCGCGGTGGATGTGCAGGTAGGCGCCGCGCAGCTTCACGCCGGCCCGGGGGCGGATCACCCGCAGGTTCAGCGGGCCGCCGGGGCCGTCGATCGTCATGGTCTCGGCGCGGGCGCTGCGCGGCATCGCGGGCGAGGCGGGCGTGCCGGCGCGGCGCCGCGCGCGCACCTCGGCGATGGGCAGCGACCACGGGTCGGCCTGCGCCGCGTGCGCCGCGACGATCTCGGCGTTAAGGCGCTTGGTGTCCGGATCGATCGTCGCCGGGTCGAACAGGGCGTGGTCGATCATGGGGCGTTTCGTCTCGTCTCTTGGGGCTGCGCGGGGCGAGGCGTCACGGCATCCGCGAATTCCGAACCCATCTTGGCGCGCGAGCGCCGCATTGCCATCTCGGTTCGGCCGGCGAAACCGCCTAACGCCCGAACCACGATCCGGTTTCGCGCCCGGTGTGGTGCATCCGTCACGGTTCCGCCGGCTTCGGACGGTTGGAAGACCTTCATCCCGCTAAGGAATGTCGATGATCGTCGAGCACGACCCGCGCCGCCCAGGCCAGAACTATTCGGGAGACCCCTACCAGGGACCGCCGCCGGGCTATCGCGCTTCGGCCCTGCGCCGCTTCCTCGGCGGCTCGCCGGCCGGCGTGTTCCTACGGCTGCTGTTCCTCTCGGTCCTGGTCGGCGCCTTCATGGCGATGCTCGGGCTGACCCCGGCGCGGCTGTTCTGGCAGATCTACGACGCGGCCCGCGCGCTGATCGATCTCGGCCTCGCCACCTTCCACGATTTCGGCGGCTGGATCCTGGCCGGCGCGGTGGTGGTGGTGCCGCTGTGGCTCATCTCGCGGCTGTTCGCGGTCTCGCGGTAGGCTAGTCTCCACCGCGACCCGGAGGCCGCGTGATCCCAATCGAGCCCATCACCGGCCGGCGCGTGCTCGCGCTCGCCCTGCCGATGACGATCGCCAACGTCACCACGCCGATGCTCGGCTTCGTCGGCGCCACGGTGATCGGGCGGCTCGGCGACGCCGCGCTGCTCGGGGCGATCGCCCTCGGCGCCGTGATCTTCGACGCGCTGTTCTGGTCGTTCGGCGCGCTGCGCATGGCGACCGCCGGCCTCACCGCGCAGGCGGTCGGCGCCCGAGACGGCGCCGAGGTCGACCGGACCTTGGCGCGCGCCCTCGCGGCGGCCCTCGTCGCCGGCCTCGCCCTGGTCGTCCTGCAAGGACCGATCGCGGCCGCCGCCTTCCGGATCACCGGCGCGAGCCCCGCGGTGATCGCGGGGCTCGCGACCTACATCCACATCCGCATCCTCTCGGCGCCGTTCGCGCTGGCGAACTACGCCGTGCTCGGCTCGGTGCTCGGGCGCGGCCGCACCGATCTCGGCTTGCTGCTGCAGGTGGCGATCAACCTGGTGAACATCGGCCTGACGCTCGCGCTGGTCCTCGGCCTCGACCTCGGCCTGTCCGGCGCCGCCCTCGCCACCGTGATCGCGGAGGCGGCCGGCCTCGCCCTCGGCCTCGCGATCCTGGTCCGCCTCGGCTCGAAGCCCTGGCGGGTGCCGTGGTCCGAGGTCCGCGATCCCGTCGCGCTGCGGCGCACGCTCGCGGTCAACGGCGACGTGATCGTGCGGACGCTGGCGCTCGTGTCGGGCATCGTCCTGTTCTCGGCGCTCGGCGCACGCCAGGGCGACGCGGTGCTGGCGGCCAACGCGGTGCTGTGGAATCTGTTTCTGATCGGCGGGTTCTTCCTCGACGGCTTCGCCACCGCCGCCGAGGCCCTGTGCGGGCAGGCGGTCGGCGGGCGCGACGCCGGCGGGTTCCGCAAGGCGTCGGCGCTGTCGCTCGGCTGGTGCCTCGGCTTCGGCCTCGGCGTCAGCCTGCTGGCGCTCGTCGGCGGCCACGCCTTCATCGACTTCGTCACCACGAGCGAGCCGGTGCGCGCGGTCGCGCGGCGCTACCTGCCGCTGGCCGCCGCCGCCCCCTTCGTCGCGGCGCTGCCCTTCGCCTACGACGGCATCTACATCGGCGCGACCTGGACGCGGGCGATGCGCAACCTGATGCTGGCCGCGCTCGCCGCCTATTGCGCCGCCCTCGTGCTCGTGCAGGGCCTGAATCTCGGCAATGCCGGCCTGTGGCTGGCCTTCCTCGCCTTCCTCGGGGCGCGCGGCATCGGGCAGGCGCTGGCCTATCCTGGGCTCGCCCGGCGGACGTTCCTCCCGGGCCGCGCCTGAGCGGCCCGCCTCAGCGCGGGTCCTTCCAGGTGGTCGGCGCGGACCCGGCCGGCGGCACCGCCTCGACCCGGCGCTGCACGCTGCGCCGGGCCGGCGCCTCCGCGCGCCGCTGCCGGACGAGGCGGGCGCGCCGCATCCGCGGGCGCCGCGCCCGCTCGCTCGAGGAGCCGACGACGCCCCCGATCACCGCCCCCGCCACCGCCCCGATCGGGCCGGCGACGAGCGCGCCGGCGACCGCGCCGGAACCGACGCCGACCACCGTGTTGCTGGCGGCCGAGGCCGGCCCCGGCAGGGCGAGGCCCGCCGTCAGCATCAGCCCGAAAAGTGCGTGTCGCAGCATGGTCTTGACCTTCGATCGGTGGCGTTTCCCCAGCCCTTGGCCGCGGAACGTGACCAAAGCGGGGCCCGGCCGTTGCACGAACGACACGGCGTCGGCGGTTTCGATTGCGCCGGAATCTCCGGGTTTCGGCGCCGCGGCCCCTGGTCAGGCGAGTGCGTTGCGGTAGGGTCGCGCGATTTTATCCGGGGTCCCAGCCGAATGTCCGATCTCCGCCTCCGCCGCAGCGTCCTCTACATGCCGGGCTCGAACCAGCGTGCGCTCGACAAGGCGAAGACCCTGCCGGCCGACTGCCTGATCCTCGACCTCGAGGACGCGGTCTCGATGGAGGAGAAGGATCTCGCCCGCGATCAGGTCTGCGCCGCGGTCAAGAGCCGTGCGTACGGCGACCGCGAGCTGATCATCCGCGTCAACGCCCCCCAGACGCCGTGGGGCGAGAAGGACCTGCGCGCGGCGATCGAGGCGCGGCCGGACGCGATCCTGATGCCGAAGGTGTCCTCGCCGGCCGTGCTCGAGAGCATCGCCGACCACCTCGAGGCCCTCGACGCGCCGGACGACATCGCGGTCTGGGCGATGATCGAGACGCCGGCCGCGATCCTGAACATCCAGGACATCGCCCGGGCCAGCCGCGACCGGCGCACCCGGCTCACCTGCTTCGTGCTCGGCACCAACGACCTGGCCAAGGACACCTGGGCCCAGCTCGTGCCCGGCCGCGTGCCGATGCTGCCGTGGATGATGTTCACCCTCGCCGCGGCCCGCGCGTCCGGTCTGACGATCCTCGACGGCGTGTGGAACGACATCGGCGACGTCGAGGGCTGCCGCGCCGAGTGCCGTCAGGCGCGCGACCTCGGCTTCGACGGCAAGACGCTGATCCACCCCAACCAGCTGGAGCCGGCCAACACCTCCTTCGCCCCGACCGAGGAGGAGGTCCGCCGTGCCCGCCTCGTGCTCGAGGCCTTCGACCGGCCCGAGAACGCCAAGCGCGCGGCGATCAAGGTCGAGAACCGCATGTACGAGCGCCAGCACGTCGGCATGGCCAAGCGCGCGGTGACGTGGTCGGAGGCGATCAAGGCCAAGGGGCAGTGAGGGGACGGGCGGCCGACGAATGGCCGCTTTCGGGAAGCGCCGATCCGCGTGAAACGCGCAACGCGCACCACACGCCGTAGCCATCTCCGACGCTGCGGCAACGCGAAGGGTCAAGCTCATGCTGAGCGCGATCTCTCGACCACTGGCGGCCGCTCTCGCGGGAAGCGCCCTGCATGGAACCGTAGCGCTCGCGCAGCCAGCCGAGTGCGGCAAACTTCAAGAGATGCTCGAGGAACGCAGGGCGTTCGTGGCGGCGGTAAATGCCGGTTCGAAGTCGGCGATCACGAAGACGCCTGAGGCGACCTGCGCACTGTTCGGTGATCTGCAGCGGAATGGCGCCATTGCGATCGCCTGGATCGAAACGCATCGGGCGTGGTGCGCGATTCCCGACGCGTTTGCCGAACGCTTCAAGGCCGATCAGATGAAGACCCTCGCGATCGGCGATCGGGCGTGCGGCCTCGTTCGCCCCGCGCCTCTGCAGATCGATCCGCTGCCGGCTCATCCGAGAGGATGACGGCGCCGATCGTGGCAATCGTCGTGTTCGCTTCGGGGAAAGAGCTAGAGCATTCCAGGGCGAGGTTGCTTCCGGTTCGCGTGCAGAAAACGCGACCGCCCAAATGGAGCCATTCCCGTGATCCAGGGATCACGGACATCGCTCGGGAGTTCGATATTCCTCCCGCGATGAGGTCTCCCCTTCCTGGCTCGTGACAACGTCCTGGGCTGTTCCGGCATCAAATCGCGACCGGTCAGCCCGATGCCGTGCAGTGGAACGCCACCGTCTCGTAGGGGTAGGCCACGCTGTCGTGCCCGGCGAGGTCCGGCGTGGCGGCGATCAGCCCCCGTATCTCGGCGGCGACGGCCGCCTGCTCGCCCGGGGGCAGGGCGGCGATGAAGCTGACCGAGAGCGCACGGCCGACGATCACGTCCTCCGGCGGTCCGACGTGCCGGTGCGGCAGGCGCCGCTCGTGCAGGGGGCCGAAGCCCGGGCCGGGGAACACCGCGCGCCAGTTTTGCGTGCGGTAGCGCGGGGTGTCGTCCTCGTAGGCGTCGACGATCCGCGTCAGCGCCGCGACCCAGGGCACGGATTCGTCGCGCACGTTCCAGACCAGCCCGAGCGTGCCGCCGGGGCGGAGCACGCGGCGGATCTCGGCGAGCGCCGCCGGGGTGGAAAACCAGTGGAAGGACTGCGCGCAGACGACCGCGTCGACCGAACCGTCCGCGAGGGGGATGGCCTCCGCATGCCCTGGATGGGCCGCGACATCGGGATTTCGCGCGGCGAGCCGTGCCAGCATCTCCGGCACCGGCTCGACGGCGACGACGCGCGCCCCGGTGGCGGAGAGGCGCGGGGTGAACTTTCCGGTGCCCGCGCCGAGGTCGAGCACGGTGCGGCCGGGGCCGAGCCGCAGGTCGTCGCGCAGCCAGCCGTCGAGGGCGGGCGGATAGTCCGGGCGGCCGCTGACGTAGGTGTCGGCCTGGGCGGCATAGCCGGCCGCGGCCGACCGGTGGATCGTGTCCATCCCGAGCCCTCGCTTCCCTCGAACGCTGCCCCACGGGTTCGCCGCCCCGCAGGCAGGCGTCAAGCCGGGTCGGCCGCCGCGGCGGCGACCAGGGCCGTGCCGTCCCCGGTCAACGCGTAGTGCGCCCGGCCCGACCGGGCGTCGCGCCGGCCCACCGCGAGGAGCCCGGCTTCCTCCAGGGCGGTGACGGCGCGCAGCGCGTGGGCGTGGGCGACGTCGAGGGCTTTGGCGAGGCCGCGGCTGTCGGCGGCCAGGCCGCCCTGTGCCGCCGCCAGCAGCACGGCCTCGATCGATCCGAGATCCGGCCGCCGGCGGGCGATCGCGTCGACCAGCGCGAGGAACGCGGCGTCGTCGGCCTCGCTCAAGCCGCCGCGGCCGCTTCCGCGCGCCCGCGCACCGTGACCAGCACCGACTTCGAGGTCGGCGTGTCGCTCTCGGCGCCGAAGGTCGAGAGCGGCACCAGCACGTTGAGTTCGGGATAGTAGCCGGCCAGGCTCCCGCGCGGCATGTCGAACGGCACCAGCCGGAAATCCTCGGCGATGCGCGACGTGCCGTCCGCATGCAGGCCGACCACGTCGACCCGCTCGCCGAAGCTTTCACGCAGGGTCGCGAGGTCGTCCGGGTGGCAGAAGATCACCCGGCGCTCGCCGTAGACGCCGCGGTAGCGGTCGTCGAGGCCGTAGATCGTGGTGTTGTACTGGTCGTGGCTGCGGAAGGTCTGCAGCACGAAGGTGTTCTCGGCCGCCGAGGCCACCTGGTGCTCGGTCGCCTCGGGGAGCGCGTCGGCGGAGAAGTTGGCGTGGCCGGTGGCGGTCTCGAACACCCGCTCGGCGGCGAGATTGCGCAGCATGAAGCCGCGCGGGCGCCGCACCCGGACATTGTAGCCGGTAAATCCCGGGATCGTGCGCTCGATCCGGTCGCGGATGCGGTCGTAATCCTCGGCCATTTCCGCCCAGTCGATCCGGCCCGAGCCGACGGTGGCCGCGGCCATGCCGGCGATGATCGCGATCTCCGAGCGCAGCTCCTTCGAGGCCGGCTTGTTGATGCCGCCCGAGCCGTGGACCATGCTCATCGAATCCTCGACGGTCACGATCTGAGTCTTGCCGGCGGCGTTCCGGTCGATCTCGGTGCGCCCGAGGCAGGGCAGCACGTAGGCGACCCGGCCCGGCACCAGGTGCGAGTGGTTCAGCTTCGTCGCGATGTGGACGGTCAGCTCGCACGAGGCCAGCGCCTTGGCCACCAGAGCCGTGTCCGGCGTGGCGCGGGCGAAGTTGCCGCCGAGGCCGATGAAGGCCTTGGCGCTGCCGTCGAGCATCGCGCCGATGGCGGCCAGCACGTTGTGCCCGTGCCGGCGCGGGGCTGCGAAGCCGAACTCGCGCTCGAGCGCGTCGAGCAGGGCGGCCGGGGGCTTCTCGTTGATGCCGACCGTGCGGTCGCCCTGCACGTTCGAGTGGCCGCGCACCGGGCACAGGCCCGCGCCGGGCCGCCCGATGTTGCCGCGCAGGAACATCAGGTTGGCGATCTCGCGCACCGTCGCCACCGAGTGGCGATGCTGGGTCACGCCCATCGCCCAGGTGGCGATCGACTTCGACGAGGCGACGTAGATCGCCGCCACCTCCTCGAGCACGGCGCGGGCGAGGCCCGACTGGTCCTCGATCGCGTCCCAAGTGGTCGCGTCGACCGCGGCGCGGTAGGCGGCGAGGCCTTCGGTGTGGCTGTTGAGGAAGGCGCGGTCGAGCACCGAGGGGCGGCCGGCGGCGAGCGCCGCGTCGTCGGCGGAAAACACCGCCTTGGCGATGCCGCGGAAGGCGGCCATGTCGCCGCCGAGCCGCGGCTGCAGGTAGTGGCTGGCGATCGGCCGGCTCGCGCCGCGCAGCATCTCGACGGTGTTCTGCGGGTCGGCGAAGCGCTCCAGGCCGCGCTCGCGCACGGGGTTGAACACGACGACCTTGGTGCCGCGCTCGGCGGCCTTGCGCAGGTCGGCCAGCATGCGCGGGTGGTTGGTGCCGGGGTTCTGCCCGACGACGAAGATCGCGTCGGCCTTCTCGAAATCCTCCAGGAGCACCGTGCCCTTGCCGATGCCGATGGCCTGGCCGAGCCCGATGCCGCTGGCCTCGTGGCACATGTTCGAGCAGTCGGGGAAGTTGTTGGTGCCGTAGGCGCGGGCGAACAGCTGGTACAGGTAGGCGGCCTCGTTCGAGGCGCGGCCGGAGGTGTAGAACTCGGCCTGGTCCGGGTGGTCGAGGCCGCGCAGCGTCGCGCCGATCTCGGCGAAGGCCGCGTCCCACGTCACCGCGACGTAGCGGTCGCTCGCGGAATCGTAGCGCATCGGATGGGTGAGGCGGCCCTCGCCTTCGAGGGCGTAGTCGCTCCAGCCGCGCAGCTCGGTCACGGTGTGGCGCGCGAAGAACTTCGGCGGCGTGCGCTTGTCGGTGGCCTCCCACGACACCGCCTTCACGCCGTTCTCGCAGAACTCGAACGACGAGCCGTGCTCCGGGTCGCCCCAGGCGCAGCCGGGGCAGTCGAACCCGTCGGGCTGGTTCGCCTTGAGCAAGGCGCGGGCGCCCGAGAGCGGGGAGCGGCTGCCGAGGAGATGCTTGCCGCAGCTCTTCAGCGCGCCCCAGCCGCCTGCGGCCGAGGAGCGCTTGGGCGTGGCGACGGGGTCGGTCATGACGGGGCCTGAATCGGGTTTCGCGCGTGGCGATCACGCACTTGCGAGATAAGAGACCGCGTGGGTGCTTCTCAATCGTGCCCCGGCGCACCCCCCTCATGCGTCCGGCACGCGCGCATTTTTAACGGTTCTCGTTTCCGGACACGGCGAAGGGTCGGTCGATGCAGGCACGGGTTCGGATCGTCGCGGCGCTGGCGGCCGGCTGCGCGGTCGCGATCGCGATGATGGCGCACGACCGGGCCCGGGATGCCGCCTGGGCCGTCACGGCGAGCCAGATCGCCGACGCGCGGGCGCACGGCAAGCCGGGGGTGGAGATCGCACCCGGCCGCTTCGTCGCGGAACCGCTCCCGAGCGAGGGGGCCGCGCTGCTGCCGGTGAAGTGGGGTCTGATCGGCGCCGTCGTCGCCGGCGCGGTGCTGGTCGGGACGCGGCGGCGTGCGTGAGCGGGCGGCAAGCGCTTCCGTGACTGCAAACGAAGCCGCGCCCTCCCTCCCCCCCTCTGCGGGGGAGGGAAGGGCGCCGGTCTAAGCCGCCTTGGACAACGCCGTCGCGTCGCGCCCGACGATCTCGGCCAGGCTTGCCAGCCCCTCAGCCCGCATCCGCTCGAGCAGGCCGCGCTTGATCGTGGAGACGAGGCCGGGGCCTTCGTAGACCAGCGCCGAGTAGAGCTGCAGCAGGCTCGCGCCGGCGCGGATCTTGGTCCAGGCGGCCTCGGCCGAGTCGATGCCGCCGACGCCGACCAGGGGCAGCCTGTCGCCGACGCGCCGGTAGGTCTCGGCCAGCATCCGCGTCGAGGGCGCGAAGAGCGGACGGCCGGACAGGCCGCCGGCCTCCCCCGAGAGCTTCGTCTCGGTGAGCGAGGCCGGCCGCGCGATCGTGGTGTTCGAGACCACGAGCGCCTGAACCCCGCGGCGGATCGCGGTCGCGCAGATCGCATCGAGCGCGTCCAGCGTGATGTCTGGGGCGATCTTCAGGAGGATCGCGGCCTTCGTGCCGTTCCGGGCTGCGGCCGCGTCGCGGGTCGCGACCACGCGGGCGAGCAGGTCGTCGAGGAAGGCCTCGCCCTGGAGGTCGCGCAGGCCCGGGGTGTTGGGCGACGACACGTTGACGGTGACGAAGTCGACCAGCGGCGCCAGCCGCCCGGTGCAGGCGACGTAGTCGGCGAGCCGGTCGGTCGCGTCCTTGTTGGCGCCGATGTTGACGCCGACGATCCCCGGCCGCCCGGCCCGCGCCCGCAGGCGCTCGGCGACGACGTCGAGGCCGGCGCTGTTGAGCCCGAAACGGTTGATCACCGCCCGGTCGCCGGGAAGCCGGAACACCCGCGGGCGCGGGTTGCCGGGCTGGGGCTTCGGCACCACGCCGCCGACCTCGACGAAGCCGAAACCCAGGCCGAGCAGGGCGTCGGCCGCCTGCGCGCCCTTGTCGAAACCCGCCGCGAGCCCGACCGGATTCGGAAACCTTCGGCCGAACACCTCGACCGCGAGCCGTGCATCGTCGGCCGGCGGCGTGCGGGCCGGCAGCAGGGTCAGCGCGCGAACGGTGAGGTTGTGTGCGTGCTCCGCGTCGAGGCCGTGGAGGGCCGGGCGAAGCAGCGGGAACAGGGCGCCGATCATGCCGGCATCTCCGCGGGCAGCGCGGGCACGCCGTCGGGGCCGAGCGGCAGCGCGCTCACGCTGCGTACCGCGTCGAGGGGCAGGTCGCCGTAGAGGTGCGGGAACAGATCGCCGCCGCGGGAGGGCTCGAACCGCAGCGCGGGGCCGAGCGCCTCCGCCTCGACGGCGACGAGCACGAGGTCGTTCTGTCCGGAAAAGTGCCGCCGCGCGGTCTCCGCGAGCTGCGCGGCTGTGGAAAAGTGGATGAAACCGTCGGCCCGGTCGATCCCGGCGCCGGTGAACCGGCCGAGGCCCTCCGCGTCCCGCCAAAGCGTCTCGGGACAGATCTTGTAGATCAGCGTCATCGCGGCACCCGGTCTCCGATGCGCCGTCGATAGGGTGCCGGGCCGCCTCCTGGCAACCGTTTCGGGGTGCGACCGGGCCAGCGGAACGGCGTGGATCACCCATTCGGCCGATTGCCTTTTTCAATCCGTAGTTCTACTTTCCTACAACTAGGCCGTGCGTCTCAGCGGTCGTTTTCGCCTTGGTCACGCATGCTGTCCCACGAGCAGATTTGGAATGCCATCGACCGTCTGGCCGAGCGCCACGGCTTTTCGCCATCCGGCCTCGCCCGACGTTCCGGCCTCGACGCCACCAGTTTCAACCGATCCAAGCGCGTCGGCGTCGACGGCCGCAAGCGCTGGCCCTCCACCGAGTCGGTGTCGAAGGTGCTGGCCGCGACCGGCGCCAGCCTCGACGACTTCCTGCGGCTGATCGAGGCGCGCGAAGGGCCGCCGCGCGCGACCGTTCCGCTGATCGGCCTGACTCAGGCCGGCGCCGGCCGCCAGTTCACCGACGAGGGCATGCCGACCGGCGGCCCCGGCTGGGAGGAGATCGAGTTTCCCGATCTCGGCGAGGAGCGCGCCTTCGCCCTGGAGGTGCAGGGCGATTCGATGCTGCCGCTGTTCCGCGACGGCGACGTGTTGATCGTCTCGCCGTCGGCGGGCGTGCGCAAGGGCGACCGCGTGGTGGTGCGGCTGCATTCCGGCGAGGTGCTGGCCAAGGAACTCCGCCGGCGCACCGCGCGCACGGTCGAGCTCGCCTCGCTCAACCCCGAGCACGAAGACCGCAACCTCAACGTCGGCGAGATCGCCTGGATCGCCCGGGTGATGTGGATCCGGCAGTAGAGGCTGTCGGGGGGCGGTCGGTCCTCCGCTCCGTCGTCCCGGGGCCGCGCAGCGGAGCCGGGGATCCAGACCCGTCGGCGGCGCTTTCCCGAGCACGGCCTGTGGTTCTGGATACCGCGTTCGCCTTCGGCGCCGCGGAATGACGCGATTGTGTTGAAGGGCCTGAGGCCCGACGCAGCCCCGGATGGGGCCTGCGAGAGACGGTGGACCCGCTTCGGCAGTTGGGCGCCCGACCGCCGCCGCGTCCCGCGGCCGCGCTTCAGGCTTGGCCGTCCGGCGCGATGCGGCTATCGCTGAGCGCGTCGGGGCCGTCGCTCCGCGAGGCCGGACGAGAGCATGGCAGAGCCCGACGCGGACGCCTTCGACGAACCGGCGCTCGAGGCCGGCTGGACCGCGCTGCTCGATGCCGCGGCGCCCGCCTTCCTGTTCGACCCGCGCCGGCCCGACGCGCCGATCGTGCACGCCAACCCGGCCCTGCTGCACCTCGCCGGGCTGGAAGCCGCGGCCCTGGTCGGGCGGAACGTCCGGCTTCTGGCGGCCGACCGCCGCACCCTCGACGACGGCGCCGAGTTCCTGGCGGCGCGCGGCGACGGCTCCACCTTTTGGGCGCGCCTGACCCTCGGTCCCATCGCCGGGAGCCCGTACCGCCTCGGGCAGGTCTTCGACGTGACGCGCCGGCGCGACGCCGAGAGCGCCCTGGTGCTGTCGCGACAGCGCGAGGCGCTGGGGCTGCTCACCAACAGCGTCGCGCACGAGTTCAACAACTTCCTCCAGATCCTGATCGGCTACATCGACGGGCTGAAGCGCCGGCTCGGCGACAGCCAGGAGCCGTTCATCCAGCGGGCGATGAGCCGCTCGACCGATGCCACCGAGCGTGCCGCGATCCTCACGCGCCAGCTGCTGGCCTACTCGCGCAAGATCGCCCCCGACGTGCGCCCGATCGACCTCGACGCGCTCGTCGCCGCGACCGCGGAGCGCCTGCGCCCCGGCCTGCCCGCCGGCGTGCGCCTGGAGGTCGCCGGCACGCCCGGCCTGCCGCGGGCGATCAGCAACCCGCTCCAGGTCGAGCTGGCGCTCGGCCACGTCGTCACCAACGCCTGCGAGGCGATGCCGGACGGCGGCACGATCCGGATCGAGAGCTTCCACATCGCACCCGGCGACCGGTCGGTCCAGCGTCCGGAGGACGGCGCGGTCGGCATCCGCATCGCCGACACCGGCGCCGGCATGTCGCCGGAGATGCTGGCCCGGGCGCTCGCACCCTTCGCCACCAGCCGCGAGGCCGGCCGCGGGGCGGGGCTCGCCATCGTCCACGGGCTGATGAAGCGGCAGAACGGCACCATCGCCCTGGACAGCCGGGCGGGGGAGGGCACGCAGGTGCGGCTGGTGTTTCCGGCCGCGCCCGAGCGGGCCGCATCCGGCCCGCACTAACGATTCGTTCGCGATGCTGCGGAAAACATCGCGGACCGACGGACTAAAACCCCGCGCCCCGCGTCACCATCTTAATCGTCGGCGCTCGCGCCAGGACGTTTGACGACGTCCACGACGTTTCGAGATGATTAGAGGCGTATCGATGCTCACCTCCACCACGCGCCGCAAGCGTGCGGCGACCATCCTGGCGCTGGCGGCCGCGCTGACGGTCGCGGCGCCCGCCGTCGAGGCCCGGCCGGGCGGCGGCGCCAGCATGGGCTCGCGCGGCTCGCGCACGTTCAACGCGCCGTCGGCCACCACGACCGCCCCGAGCGCGGCGCCGATGCAGCGCACCCAGACGCAGCCCTCGCCGGGCATGACCAACCCCGGCATGCAGGCCCCTGCCGCGCGCCCCCGCTTCGGCGGCGGCTTCATGGCCGGCCTGCTCGGCGCCGGCCTCCTCGGCGCGCTGCTCGGCGGCGGCTTCTTCGGCGGGCTCGGCGGCATCGCCTCCATGCTCGGCCTGCTGCTGCAGGTCGGCCTCGTGGTGCTGCTCGTCTCCTTCGCGGTGCGCTGGTTCCGCCGCCGCAACGGAGAGCCGGCCGCCGCGGGCGCGCCCTACGCCCGTTCGGGCATGGATCCGAACGCGGCCGGGGGCGGCAATCCCGGCCTCGGCGGTTCGGCCGGCGCCGGCGGCATGATGGGCGGCGCCCAGCGTCCGCCGCAGCAGCGCCCGGTGCAGATCGGCCCGAACGACTTCCAGTCGTTCGAGCGCCTGCTCAACGAGGTCCAGGATGCCTATTCGCACGAGGACATGGTCGGCCTGCGCAACCTCGCGACGCCGGAGATGGCCGGCTACTTCGAGGAGGAGCTGCGCGGCAATGCCGCCCGCGGCGTCGTCAACCGCATCTCGGACGTGAAGCTGCAGCAGGGCGACCTGTCGGAATCGTGGGGCGAGGGCGCGCAGGACTTCGCCACGGTGGCGATGCGCTACACCCTGAAGGACGTGACGATCGACCGGAACAGCAACCGCGTCGTCTCCACCGAGCCGGGCGAGGCGACCGAGTTCTGGACCTTCGTGCGCACGCCCGGGCGCCCGTGGATCCTCTCGGCGATCCAGCAGACCCGCTGAGACGCCACGCTTCGACGAAACCGGCCGGCGTCCCTCACGGGGCGCCGGCCTTTCTATGCGCGTCCCAGAGGTTGGCGAGCCAGACGAAGCCGGCCACCGGCACCTCCTCGGCCCGCGCGGTCTCGGCGATGCCGGCCTCCGCGAGCAGGGCGATGGGCTCCGGCGTCAGCCCCTTCAGGCTCTGGCGCAGCATCTTGCGGCGCTGCCCGAAGGCGGCGCGCGTCACCGCCTCGAGCGCGCCCGCCCGGCAGGGCAGGGGGGCGGCGCGCGGGACGATGCGCACGACGCTCGAGGTCACCTTCGGCGGCGGCACGAAGGCGGAGGGCGCCACGTCGAACAGGATGTCGCTCTGCGTGCGCCAGCCGCACAGCACGCCGAGGCGGCCGTAATCGGCCCGCTCCGACTCGTCGGCGACGATGCGCTCGGCGACCTCGCGCTGGAACATCAGCGTGGCGGAATCCCACCACGGCGGCCAGGCCTCGCCTTCGAGCCAGCCGGTGAGCAGGGCGGTGCCGACGTTGTAGGGCAGGTTCGCCACGATCCGCGCCGGCCCGTCGCCGATCAGCGGCCGCGGGTCGAAGGCCAGGGCGTCGGCGTCGACGACCGTCAGCCGCCCGGGATGGTGCGCCGCGATCTCGGCCAGGGCCGGCAGGGCGCGGGGATCGCGCTCGACCGCGATCACCCGCGCGGCGCCCTCGGCGAGCAGCGCCCGCGTCAGCCCGCCGGGCCCCGGCCCGACCTCCAGCACGGTGACGCCCGCGAGCGGGCCGGCCGCGCGGGCGATCCGCCCGGTGAGGTTGAGGTCGTACAGGAAGTTCTGGCCGAGCGCCTTCTTCGGCTCCAGCCCATGCCGCGCCACCACCTCGCGCAAGGGGGGCAGGCCGTCGGGGGCGGTCATGAGGAGCGTGAGTTCAGGTGCGCGCCGACACGGCTCAGGCGCCCGCGTCTCCCTCCCCCCTCTGCGGGGGGAGGGAAGGGGCGTTCGGCGTTTCGAAAAACGATGCTCACAGCTCGTCCTCCGCATCGAAATGCGCGGCCGGGGCAGAGCGGGGGCGGCCGGCATAGGCGTTGAGCGGGATCACGTCGGCGGTGCGGCCCGCGCCGCCGGCCCGCGCCGCGGCGGTGCGGGCGAGGCGGTCGGCCAGACGGATCGCGGCGATCAGGCTGTCGGGGCGGGCGAGGCCCTTGCCGGCGATGTCGAAGGCGGTGCCGTGGTCCGGCGAGGTGCGCACGAAGGGCAGCCCGAGGGTGACGTTGACGCCGTCGTCGAAGGCGATGGTCTTCACCGGGATCAGCGCCTGGTCGTGGGTCGGGCAGAGCGCCACGTCGTAGGTCTGCCGCGCCCGCGCGTGGAACAGGGTGTCGGCCGGCAGCGGCCCGCGGATGTCGATGCCCTCGGTACGCAACCGCGCCACCGCCGGTGCCAGCACCTCGCGGTCCTCGTGGCCGATCGTGCCGGATTCGCCCGCATGCGGGTTGAGGCCGGCCAGCACCAGACGCGGCGCTTCGAGCCCGAAGCGCTCGGACAGATCCCGGGCGACGATGCGGGCGGTCTCAACCACGAGATCCTGCGTCAGCAGGCCCGGCACGTCGCGCAACGGCACGTGGATCGTCACCGGCACGACCGCCAGCGTCTCGCTCCAGATCATCATCACCGGGCGCGGCGGGGTGCGGCCGGGCGCGACCGCGAGCACCGCCAGGAACTCGGTGTGGCCGGGATGGGCGAAGCCCGCCCGCGTCAGCACGAACTTGGCGATCGGGTTGGTCACCACCGCGCTGGCCCGGCACGCGCGGACGAATCCGACGGCGGCGGTGATCGACTCGATCGTCGCCCCGGCCGTGACCGAATCCGGGACGCCCGGCTCGGCTTCGGTCTCGCTGCCGCTCGGCAGCGCCACCACGGGGAGCGCGCGGGGAAACACCTCGGCCGCCGTCTCGGGGTCGATCTCGGCCACCGGCACGGGCAGGCCGAGCCGGTTGGCGGTCCGCTCGACGAAGGCCGGGTCGGCGACGAGGAAGAAGGCGGGGAGCGGATCGCGCGGCGTGCTGGCGAGCCAGGCCGCCAGCGCCAGTTCCGGTCCGATCCCGGCGGGGTCTCCGAGCGTCAGGGCGAGGGGGAGCATCGGGGTCGGCGGGGTTACGCGGCGGGGAGGCCTGCCTTAGCAGGCCGCCCGCGCCGCCGCGACCCGCTCCCGCGCTCAGTGCGCCGAGGCGATGCCGTCCGCGGTGGTGGCGGTGCCGACGTTCTGGCGCAGGTCGGCCTCGCCGAGGGTCTTGAGCTCGACGCGCAGCAGCACGGTCTGGTTGCGCTCGGCGACGCCGGTCACGGTGGCGATCGGCGAGACGATGTAGTTCAGCGACACCGTGGTGCACTCGTCCTGGTAGCCGGCGCCGACGCTCATGCCCGACAGGTAGAACCGGCCCGGGTTCTGGTAGGTCGGCAGGGTGCCGACCGGGTTGGCGATGTAGCTCGCCAGCGCCTCGGAATAGAGCGTCCGCGTGTCGAGGTAGTGCGTCAGGTCGACGAGCGCCGAGCCGGTGACGAACCAGTTCGGGGTGATGTTGTAGGTCGCCGTCGCGGTGATGCCCTCGCGGCGATGGCTGAAGCCGAGCAGCGGCTGCGCCTCGTAGTATGAGTAGAACGCCGACAGCGACAGCGGCAGGAACGGCGCGAAGCGCGCGGTGACGCCGGTCTCGAAGCGGTTCACCTTGAAGTCCGCGTGGTCGAAGCGGGCGCGGGTGATCAGGCTGATGTTCTGGTTCGGCGAGACCTGGAAGCGGCCCACGAAGTCGGAGGCGGTGCTCTCCAGGCCGGAATCGAGGCCGACATTGGCGATGTCGCCGCGGCGGAACGAGTTGACGCCGGCGAGCTGGATCGACTCGCCGAACATCGCGTTCGCGTACCAGCCCGAGGCGGTGACGACCGAGTACTGCGCGCCGAGGTTGGTGCGCACGCCGCCCTCGACCCGGTCGTAGCCGGAGAACTTGTCCCACTGGAACAGCGAGGTGTCGTCGAAGACGAGGCTCTGCGCGTCCTCGTTCGGCAGGTGGCCGATCCGGGTCTCGGAGGGCCGTGCGATGACCTGGGCGATCGGCTCCAGGGTGTGGACGCCGAGCGGCCCGAAATCGCTGACGAACGGATAGCGGTAGTCGATGCCGACCGCCGGCATCACCCGGCCGGAGAAGCCGTCGTCGACGGAGGCGATCTGCGGCACCAGGGCGTTCTGGTAGCCCGACAGGCTCGGGTTCACGAAGAACGCGTCGGTGCGCAGGTACGCGAACGGGGTGATCGCCTGGCCGAGGTCGTCGATGAAGGTCCGGCGCCAGGAGAGCTGGGCCGAGGCGCGGGTGTCCGTGCCGGCCAGGCCCCGCACCAGGCAGGTGTTGCGGTTGAAGGTCGTGCAGGTCTCGTAGAGCGGGTAGCTGATGCCGTTGACGCTCGGGCTGAACAGGTAGGTGCCGGTGCGCGGCAGGCCCTGGAAGTCCGTCGCCTCGCGGGTCAGGCTGGTGATGTTGGCCTGGAAGCGGACCTCGCCGCCGAGCTCGCCCGGGCCGTTGATGCGCTTGTCGTAGTCGATCACCGGCAGGACCAGTGGCTGCTCCTTCTGCCAATCGAAGCTCGACAGGCCCTTGAAGTAGTAGCCGCGCATCTCGAAGTACGAGCGATCGCCCTGGCCGGTGAGGTACGCGGTCGATACCGCCTCGCGGAAGTAGTCCGTCGTGATCGACTGGTTGCGGATGCGGTAGTTGTCGAGGAACCACTTGTCGGTCACGCCGACGAGGTCCCAGCCGGTGCGCCAGCGGTCGTTGATGTAGAACCGGCCCTTCGATTCGATCGAGCCGCGGAAGTCGCGGTCGCCCGCGCCGATCGGCCCCGGCAGGAAGGCCGAGGGCGTCGTCTGGAAGATGCCCGAGACCCGCAGGTTGTAGCTGCCGTTGTCGAGGCGCTGGCGGAACTCGCCCTGCCCGAGCACGCCCTGGCGGCTCAGGAAGGACGGCGACAGCGTCAGGTCGTAATCCGGCGCGAGGTTGAAGAAGTACGGCACCGTCAGGCCGGTGCCGAGCGCCGTCGTGTTGATGAAGCGCGGGGTCAGGAAGCCGCTCTGGCGCTTCACCGTCGGGTCGGCGGACTCGAAATACGGCAGGTAGGCGACCGGGATCCCGGCGATCTCGACGGTCGAGTCCTCGAAGTAGATCGTGTGGGTCTCGTTGTTGTGGATGATCTTGGCGGCGCGCACCTGCCACAGCGGCGGCTTCTCCGGGTGGTCGCGGCACGGCTCGCAGGCGGTGTAGGTGCCGGAATCGAAGCTGGTCTGCTCGCCTTCCAGCCGCTCGCCGCGCGGCGACGAGAAGCGCGTGCGGATGGTCTCGCCCTTGCGCTCCACGGTCTGCTGGATGCGCAGGCTGTCGATGAAACCGCTCTTGAAGTCGTCGGTGAGCTCCATCTTCTCGCCGGTGACGACGGCGCCGTCCTGATCGGTCAGGCGGACGTTGCCCTCGGCGAAGACGCGGCTCGAGGTCCGGTCGTAGCGGACGCGGTCGGCCTGCAGCGTGCGCGGGCCGTAATGCAGCTCGGCGTTGCCGCGCGCCGTGACGGTGTTCTTGTCGTTGTCGTAGATCAGCTCGTCGGCCTCGACGAGGAGCTTGTCGCCGGGCTTGCCGGCCACGGGCTTGCCGGCGACCGGCTTGCCGCCCGGCAGGCCCTGGGCGCCCGCAGGCACGGCACCGCCGACGGACGTGCCGGCGCAGAGCAGCGCCAGCAGCCCGAGGACCTTCGCGATGTCGGCGACCTTACGCAACGCCTGTCCCAACTCCGCTGACGCCCGCCGCCACGTTTCCGTCCACGTCCGTCTCCCGTGCCCGCTCCGGAGAGCGGGCGTCAGCCGTCTTCCTGGTACAGAAGCGTGAGCGTACCGAGAAGGCTTCCTACCACGGCCGGGAACCACGCCGCCACCGGCGCCGCGACGATCCCGGAGGCTCCGAGGCCTTCCATCACCTGGCGGGCGACGTACAGGGCGAACCCCGCGGCGACCCCTCCGAGCACCAGCTTTCCCACACCACCAAAGCGGAAGAACCGTAAGGAAACGGTTGCCGCCACCAGGACCATGGCCAGGAAGAGGATCGGCCGGGCCCACAGCACATCATACTGGAGACGGTAGCGGGTCGCATCCAACCCGGCCCGCTCGGTGCGTGCGATGGTGTCGGGTAGTTGCCAGAAAGGCACGGATTCCGGGGGGGTGAAGCGCTGGCGCACCTGGCTCGGATCGAGGGTCGAGGCGATGAGGTAGGTGCCGAAGGCCTCCGGCGGGCTGCCCGGCGTCAGCACCCGGGTGTCGGTCAGCTCCCAGTAGCCGTCGTGCAGGCTCGCCCGCGCGGCGACGATCTGCGAGACGAACAGGCCGGCATCGTCGAAGGTGAAGACCTGCACGCCGGCCAGCGTCGTCGTGCCCTCGATCGCGGTCTCGGCGCGGATGATCGCGCCGCCGTCGAGGCTCTTCTGGCGGATCCACAGGTCCTTGCCGGAGGACGCCTTGGTCGACTTGGCGAAGATCTTCGCCTCGATCTCGGTCGAGCGCTGCTTCATCATCGCCGAGACCGGGTTGTAGACCCCGACCGTGAAGGCGCCGAGCGCCAGGGCGACGAAGAAGCCCGGCTGCAGGAACTGCCAGGCCGAGATCCCGGCGGCGCGCGCCACCACCAGCTCGAGCTTGCGCGAGAGCTGGAGCATGGCCGCCATCGAGCCGAACAGCACGGCGAAGGGCAGCACGCCCTCGGCCACCGCGGGCGTGCGGTAGAGCGAGAGCTGGGCCATCAAACCTGTGGACGCGCCCTCCGCGTCGCCGGCGCGGCGCAGCAGTTCCACGAAATCGAGGGTGTAGACCAGCGCGAACACCGTGATGAACACGCCGAGCACGGTGCGCGCGAAGCGGGCCGCGAAGTAGCGCCCGAGGGTGAACCCGATCAGCATGCGGTTTCAGCCGGCGGCGAGGCGGGGCGCGCGGAACCGCCCCCGCACGGCGGCCGCGAGGCGGCCGTTGAGGGCGCGCACCGCCGGGCCCTGGAAGATGATCAGCGACGA
This sequence comes from Methylobacterium sp. E-041, assembly GCF_022829665.1. Classification (NCBI taxonomy): domain Bacteria; kingdom Pseudomonadati; phylum Pseudomonadota; class Alphaproteobacteria; order Hyphomicrobiales; family Methylobacteriaceae; genus Methylobacterium; species Methylobacterium sp. E-041. Next base: position 173,144 of record NZ_JAKSYQ010000299.1, read on the forward strand.
CAGCGCGATCGCCAGCAGCGGCACCGCGTAGATCGCCGCCACCGCCCCGGCGCTGCGGGTCGCCGCGCTGGTCGCGGTGAAGCCGGCGATGCGCAGGGCGATGACCGCGATGACCGCGCTCGCGACCGCGCCGGCCCGGCCCTGTCGGGTGGTGCGCGGGTCGCCGAGCGCCGCGAACGCGATGAAGACCAGGGCGAGCGGGTAGAGCCAGGCCGAGAGCCGGTCGTGCAGCTCGGCGCGGAAGCGGCCCTTCTGCAGCTGGAAGTAGCCCTCGGTCTTGTCGGGGAAGAGCAGCTGCGCGGTCGAGCGCTCGCGCGGCTTGTACACCGTGTCGCCGTCGGGCGGCGCGAAGGCCGCGAGGTCGATCGTGTAGCGCTCGAAGGTCAGGATCGAGCTGTCCCGCGAATCCTTCTGCTGCTGGTGCACGCTGCCGTTCTGCAGGGCGAGGTAGCTGCCGCCGTCCACGTCGATCGCGTTGCCGCGCTCGGCAAGGTAGACCTTGGTCTTGCCGGCTTCGCGCCGGTCCTGGATGAACAGGCCGAGCAGGGCGCCGCCGGGGCCGCGCTCGCGGAAGTGGAAGGTGATGCCGTTGTCGAGCTGGGTGAACTGCCCTTCCTTGACGACGTTGGCGATGAAGTCGCCGCGCACGCGGGTGATCACGTCGCGCAGCTCCTGGAAGCTCGCCGGCATCACCACGATGGTCACGAACCCGACCAGCGCGCTCACCGCGAAGGCCAGCGTGAGGAACGGCCGCAGGATCGCGCGCGGCTTCATCCCGGCCGCCGACATCACGATCAGCTCGGAATCGCCGTTGAGGCGGTTGAGCGCGTAGACGACGGCGATGAACAGGGCCACCGGCGCGATCACAACGACTAGGGTCGGCAGCGACAGGCCGGTGATGAACAGGAAGACCAGCACGGTCTGGCCCTTGGCCGTGATCAGGTCGAGCTCGCGCAGCGCCTGCGTCACCCAGATCGTGCCGGTGAGGCCGACGAGGCAGGCGAGGAAGGCCCCGAGCGCGATGCGGAAGATGTAGCGCGCGATCTGCGTCATCGAACCCCTACTTCCGCCATGCCCGCCCGTCGCCGCGCCCGCCCGCACGGTCTGGGGCCCCGTCGCCGGATCGCCCGGCCGTCCTTTCCGATGGCGCGTGAACTGGGGCCTTTCGAGGGCGCCCGGGTCGCGTTGCGTTCTCCGCCTCACCGGCTACACAGGGCACCGATGGGCGTGCGGCTGTCGAGCACGCTCGTGACAGCGGAACAGGGCAGAAGGCAACGCCATGTCGGACGGCATCACCATCCATTTCGCCCCCCTCGGCCGGGGCGGATCCGGGGACCTCGTGGTGTTCGTCGGCGACGACCTCGTGCTCGGCGCGGGCGCGCGGGATGCGCTCGGCCAGGGCGGCATCGACCTGATCGCCCGCGCCGCCGGCAGCGAGAAGTTCAAGGCGCGGGCCTCGAGCGCGCTGGTGCTGCCGGCGCCGGCCGGCGTCGACGCCGATCGGCTGGTGGTGGTCGGCCTCGGCACCGACAAGGACCGCGCCAAGATCGACTGGCCGGTTCTCGGCGGCTTCACCGCGGGCAAGGTCTCGGGCCGCGAGGCCCGCGTGGTGCTCGACTGGCCGGGCGCCGCGATCGCGGCGGCGAACGCCGCCGACTTCGCCCTCGGCGCGCGCCTGCGCAGCTACGGCTTCGACCGCTACAAGACCAAGAAGAAGCCCGACGCCGAGGACACCAAGGCCGCGACCACGTTGACCTTGATGCTCGCCGGCCACGCCGAGGCCGAGGCCGCGGCGCAGGCGAGCACCGCCGTCGCCGAGGGCGTGACGCTGGCCCGCGACCTGATCAACGAGCCGCCGAACGTCCTGACGCCGGAAGAGTTCGCCCGTCGCGCCTCCGAGCTGACCAGGCTCGGCGTCGAGGTCGAGGTGCTGGAGCCGGCCCGGATGCGCGAGCTCGGCATGGGCGCGCTTCTGGCCGTGGCGCAGGGCTCGGTGCGCGAGCCGCGGGTCGTGGTGATGCGCTGGAACGGCGGCCCGGCCGGCGAGGCGCCGGTGGCCTTCATCGGCAAGGGCGTGGTGTTCGATTCCGGCGGCATCTCGATCAAGTCGGCCGGCGGCATGGAGGACATGAAGGGCGACATGGGCGGCGCGGCCGCCGTCGTCGGCACCCTGCACGCGCTCGCCGCCCGCAAGGCGCGGGTCAACGTGGTCGGCGCCATCGGCATCGTCGAGAACATGCCCGACGGCGCCTCCTACCGGCCGTCCGACATCGTCACCTCGATGTCGGGCCAGACCATCGAGGTGATCAACACCGACGCGGAAGGCCGCCTCGTCCTCGCCGACGTGATCTGGCACGTGCAGGGTGCCTACAAGCCGAAGTTCATGATCGACCTCGCCACGCTCACCGGCGCGATCATCGTGGCGCTGGGCCAGGACATCGCCGGCCTGTTCTCGAACGACGACGACCTGGCGGCGAAGATCCACGCCACCGGCGAGGCGGTCGGCGAGAAGGTCTGGCGGATGCCGCTCATCCCCGCCTACGACAAGGCGATCGACTCGAAGTTCGCCGACATGAAGAACACCGGCGGCCGCCACGGCGGCGCCGCGACGGCGGCGGCCTTCATCAAGCGCTACGTCAACGACGTGCCGTGGGCGCATCTCGACATCGCGGGCGTCGGCATGTCCTCGACCGCGAGCGAGATCAACAAGAGCTGGGGCGCCGGCTGGGGCGTGCGCCTGCTGGACCGGCTGGTGCGCGACCACTACGAGGCGAAGTAGCGGCCCGGCCGCGTCACGGCGGAGCGCCCGATGCGCAGGACAACCCTCGCGGCCGCACCCGTGGCGGCGGCGTTGCTCTGCCTCGGTCTCGTCGCCGCGACCGGGATCAGCCAGCGTTCCGACCTGCCGGACTGGCTGGCGCCGCGCGCCTACGGGTTCTTCCTCGACAGCTATCCCCTGTTCGCCTTCGCCCTGGTCTACGGCGTCGCCCGCCTCGTCGCGACGGCCGCGGCGCCGGGGCCGGCCGGGTTGCCGCGCCGCGTCGCCTGGTGCGCCGTCGGGATCGCGGCGCTGCTGGCGGCCGGGTCGTACCCGACCTTCGGCGGCGTGATCCTGCGCGGCGCCTACGGCAGCGGCAGCATGGCGTTCCTGACCGGCCAGCCGCTCTGGCTCGCCTACGCCCTCGGGGCCGCGGTCGGGGCGATCGCCTTCGGCGCGATCCTCGGCCTGTTCGGCTGGCTCGCCAGCGGGCGCCTCCGCCCGCGCGACGGCTGGCGCGCCCGCATCGGGCTGGCCTTCTGCAGCGTCCTTTCCCTGTGGTTCGCAGCCGCCCTGCTCGGGCTCGCGAGGAGCGAGGGCGCGGGGCCGTGGCCGCACCGGGCGTTCACCGCGCGGGAGGCCGGCATCGCCGCGCTCCTGGTCCTGGCGGCCGCCCTGCCGCACGCCGTCGTCTCGGCCTCCCGCCTGCGCACCCGCATCGCCGCACCATAACGGCCGCGCTGTCAGCCGCGGCGGACCCTCGGCGCCGGCGCTTGCTTGCCGCGGGCGGAGCGATCCCCCACAGTCCGGGCGAAGGGGAGCGAACGCACAAAGCCGATAAGCGTGGCCGCGAATGCCGCGCGCGATGGAGAAACGCCGTGATCCAGGACAGCCGGGCACCGCGCCCATGGCTCGCCGCCTACCCGCCGGGCATGCCGGCGGAGATCGACGCCGACAGCCTCGGCACCCTCGTCGACCTGTTCGAGACCAGCACGGCGCGCTTCGCCGACCGGCCGGCGCTGACGTGCTTCGGCTCCTCAATGACCTATGCCGCGCTCGGGAGCGCCAGTCGTGCCGTCGCCGCGTGGCTCGCCGCCCAGGGCCTCGCCAGGGGCGACCGCGTCGCGATCATGATGCCGAACGTGCCGGCCTACGCGGTGGCGATCTTCGGGGTGCTGGTCGCCGGCGGCACGGTGGTGAACATCAACCCGCTCTACACGCCGCGCGAGCTGTCGGCGCAGCTTAACGATTCCGGCGCCCGCATCCTGTTCGTGCTCGAGAACTTCGCCCACACCGTCGCCGAGGCGCTACCCGGGATCGCCCTCGACCACGTGGTGCTCGCCGGTCCGGGCGACGGCCTCGGGCTCAAGGGCCGGGTGATCGACCTCGCCTCCCGCCACCTGAAGAAGGCGGTGCCGCCCTTCGTCCTGCCGGCGGGCAAGGCGGTGCGGCTCGACGCGGTGATGCGCCAGGGCAGGGGGCTGACGGCGCTGAAGGCCGCCGTGACGCAGGACGACCTCGCCTTCCTGCAATACACCGGCGGCACCACCGGCGTCGCCAAGGCGGCGATGCTGACCCACCGCAACATCATGGTGAACGTCGTCCAGAGCGAGGTCTGGTTCGAGGGCCTCGACGAGCCCGGCCGGGTGATGGTCACGGCACTGCCGCTGTATCACATCTTCGCGCTGACCTGCTGCTTCTTCTTCTTCATGCGCACCGGTGGGAGCTGCCTCCTGATCCCGAACCCGCGCGACGGCGACGGCTTCGTGAGGACGCTGTCGAGGACCCGGTTCACCCACTTCTCCGGCGTCAACACGCTGTTCAACCTGCTGAACAACCACCCGAAGATCGGCACGGTCGACTTCTCGCAGCTCGACTACGTGGTGGCCGGCGGCATGGCGGTGCAGAGCGCGGTCGCCGCGCGCTGGAAGGCGATCACCGGCAAGACCATCATCGAGGGCTACGGCCTGTCGGAGACCTCGCCGGTGGTCTGCGTCAACCCGTATCGCCTCGCGACGTGGTCCGGCACGATCGGCTATCCGCTGCCTTCGACCGACGTGTCGATCCGCGGCTCGGACGGGATGCCGGTGCCCGCCGGCACCCCCGGCGAGATCTGCGTGCACGGGCCGCAGGTGATGAAGGGCTACTGGAAGCGCCCCGACGAGACCGCCGCGGCGACCACCGCGGACGGGTTCTTCCGCACCGGCGACATCGCCGTGATGGAGGCGGACGGGCAGGTGCGGATCGTCGACCGGATGAAGGACATGATCCTCGTCTCCGGCTTCAACGTCTACCCGAACGAGGTCGAGGACGTGCTGTCGGCCCATCCCGGCGTGCTCGAATGCGCCGTGGTCGGCGCGCCCCACGCCGAGACCGGCGAGATGGTGGTGGCCCACGTCGTCCTGCGCGACCCCGCGCTCACCGCCGAGGCGATCCGCGCGCATGCCCGGACCCAGCTCACCGGCTACAAGGTGCCGCGCAGGGTCGTGCTGCACCAGAGCCTGCCGAAGACCAACGTCGGCAAGGTCCTGCGCCGGATGCTCCGCGACGAAGCGCCGCCGACCGTGTCCGAAACGGAGGTAACCCCTCCGCCGTAGACGGCGAACAAGACGCGCGCAGCGGTCCACCGGCCCCTCGAGGGGGCGGTCGCGACACGTGGCGGGCAGGACAGTGCGGAGACGACGATGCTGATCAAGCGGTTGCGCGGCTGGGAGATTCCCGAGCACCTCGTTACCCCGGAATCCGTGTTCCTCGACCGGCGGGCGCTGCTCGGCGGCTCCGCCGGGCTCGCCGCGGCGGCGATGCTGGGCGGGCGGGCCTTCGCCGACACGGGGCCCTATCCGGCCAAGCGCAACGACGCCTACGCCCTCGACCGCCCGCTGACGCCGGAGGCCTTCAGCGGCGACTACAACAACTTCTACGAGTTCGGCACCTCGAAGACCGTGCTGCCGGCCGCCGACGCGCTCAAGACCAGCCCGTGGACGATCAAGATCGACGGCCTCGTCGAGAAGCCGTTCGAGCTCGGCGTCGAGGACTTGATCCGCAAGATCGGGCTGGAGGAGCGGCTCTATCGCCACCGTTGCGTCGAGGCGTGGTCGATGGCGGTGCCGTGGACCGGTTTCCCGCTGTCCAAGCTCGTGGCGCTGGCCAAGCCCGCCTCGGGGGCGAAGTACGTCCAACTGACGACCTTCCTCGACCGCAAGATGGCGCCGGGCCAGCGCACCTTTTACCCGTGGCCCTACGTCGAGGGGCTGACGATGGCGGAGGCCGGCAACGACCTCGCCTTCGTCGCCACCGGCATCTACGGCAAGGCGCTGCCGAACCAGTTCGGCGCGCCGATCCGCCTCGCGCTGCCGTGGAAGTACGGGTTCAAGTCGATCAAGTCGATCGTGAAGGTCTCGTTCGTGGCCGAGCGGCCGAAGACCTTCTGGGAGGCGCTCGGCCCGTCCGAGTACGGCTTCTGGGCCAACGTCAACCCGGCGGTGCCGCACCCGCGCTGGAGCCAGGCGAGCGAGCGCGTGCTCGGCACCGACACCCGCGTCCCGACGCTGATCTACAACGGCTACGGCGAGCAGGTGGCGGGGCTGTACAAGGACCTGCAGGGCGAGCGGCTGTTCGTGTGAGGCGAAACCCCGTCCGGGGAAGCCGCTGAAGTCTCGACAGGGCTCTTCCCTCCCCCCTCTGCGGGGGAGGGTGGCCCGCGAAGCGGGTCGGGAGAGGGGAGCGCGCTGTCCGGAGAGGTCGCTCCCCTCTCCCGACCCTCGCTGACGCGAGGCCCACCCTCCCCCGCAGAGGGGGGAGGGAGGCCATCCGCCTCACTCCGCGTCGCGCAGCGCCCGGCGGATGATCTTGCCGGTGGTGGTCATCGGCAGGGCGTCGCGAAAGGCGATCTCGCGCGGGTACTCGTGGGCCGAGAGCCGCGTGCGCACGAAGGCCTGGATCTCGTCGGCGAGCGCCGGAGAGGCGGCGTAGCCCGGGCGCAGGACGAGGAAGGCCTTCACGATCTCCGTGCGCAGCGGATCGGGCTTGCCGACCGCGGCGGCGAGCGCCACGGCCGGGTGGGCGCACAGGCAGGCCTCGATCTCGGCGGGGCCGATCCGGTAGGCCGCCGAGGTGATCAGGTCGTCGTCGCGGCCGACGAAGTGGACGTAGCCGTCCGCGTCGCGCCGGGCTTGGTCGCCGGTGAGCATCCAGTCGCCGGAAAACTTCCGCGCGGTCGCCTCGGGCTGGTTCCAGTAGCGCAGGAACATCACCGGATCGGGGCGGGCGACGGCGATCTCGCCCGGCTCGTCCGTGCCGGCCTCGCTGCCGTCGGGCCGCAGGATCGCGACGCGGTGGCCCGGCACCGGCTTGCCGGCCGAGCCCGCCCGGCCGATCCCTTCCGCCGGCGCGGCCGCGAGCACGAGGTTGCATTCGGTCTGCCCGTAGGCCTCGCCGACGGCGAGCCCGAGCGCGTCCTCCGCCCAGCGATAGGTGTCGGCGCCGAGCGCCTCGCCGGCCGAGGCGACGTTGCGCAGCGACGAGAGGTCGTAGCGCGTACGCGGCGCCTCGACCGCGCGCAGCATCCGCAGGGCGGTCGGCGCGAGGAAGGCGTTGGTGATCCGTAAGCGCTCGATCAGCCGGAAGGCGGCGTCGGCCTCGAACCGGGCGGCGCGGGCCACCACCGGCACGCCGTGGCGCAGCGCCGGCATCAGCACGTTGAGCAGGCCGCCGGCCCAGGCCCAGTCCGAGGGCGTCCACATCAGGTCGCCGGGGCGCGGCGGAAAGGCATGCATCCGGTCAAAGCCGGGCAGGTGGCCGAGCAGCACCCGGTGCCCGTGCAGGGCGCCCTTCGCCTGTCCCGTGGTGCCGGAGGTGTAGATCATCAGCGCCGGGTCGTCGGGGCCGGTGTCGTGGGCCGAGAAGTCGGGTGCGGCGGCCGCGAGCAGGTCGGCGAGGCCGAGCGCGTCGCCCGAGGCGCCGTCGACCGAGACCAGCAGGGACAGCTCCGGCAGCTGCCCGCGGATCGGCTCGAGCTTGGCCAGCCCGGCCGCGTCGGTGATGCAGGCGCGCGCGCCGGAGTCGGCGAGGCGGTAGGCCAGCGCCTCCGGGCCGAACAGGCCGGCGAGCGGCAGCGCGATGGCGCCGAGCTTGTAGGCGGCGGCGTGCGCCACCATCACGGCGGTCGATTGCGGCAGCAGCACCGCGACGCGGTCGCCCGGGCCGATCCCGCGGCCGGCGAGCGCTCCGGCGAGCCGATCCGAGTCCGTGCGAAGCCGCCCGAACGTCGTGGTCGCGACGGTGCCGTCGGCGGCGACCTCCAGGATCGCCGGGCGTTTCGGCTCGGCGGTGCCCCAGCGGTCGCAGACGTCGACGCCGATGTTGTACCGGGCCGGGATGTCCCAGCGGAAGCCGGCCTCGGGCGCGTCCACCCGCGTCTAGCCGCCGGTCGCGGGGAAGCCGCCGGAGAAGACGAAGTCGGTGATCGGGCGCCGGCCGTTATGGGCCTCCTTGGCACGCTGCTCGTCGTCGAGGTGTTCCGGCGCCACCGCGCGACCCACGCCGTAGGCGGCCTGGATGGTGTGGTGCTCCGGCACGTTGAGCACCCCCGGCGCCCGCGCGCGGTCGAAGCCGCCCATGCCGTGGACGTGCCAGCCCTGGCGGTTGGCCTGGAGCTGGAAGGCGAGCGAGGCGGCGCCGGCATCGAGCGCATGGCTCCCCGCCGGCTTGAGCTCGTCGCCGACCTTCATGCGCTCGCTGGAGACGAGGAACACCAGCGCGCCGGTGCCAATTGCCCATTTCTGGTTGCCCGGCAGGATCAGGCCGTAGAACGTCTCCCAGTTCGCGTCGTCGCGCAGAGCGTAGAGGAAGCGCCAGGGCTGGGAATTGTAGGAGGAGGGCGACCAGCGCGCCGCCTCGAACATCCGCATCAGCTCCGCCTCGGGCACCGCCTCGCCGGTGAACAGGCGGGGGGAGCGGCGATCGACGAAGATCGGATCGACCGCGTGGTCGGGCCGGCGCGGGTTGTCTGCGGTCACGGGCGTTGTCTCCGGATGGTGCGGCGCACTCGTGGCATCCCTTTGCACGAGCGGCGGCCCTGTCCGCAAGATCGGCCTAGCGGCGGCCGGACAGGCCGCCCATCCGGGCGAGCCGCCCCTGCTCGACGTGCCAGCGCGCCTCCTCGACGGCATCGGCGAGGCGGCGGATGCGCCAGCGTCGCCACGGGCGGATCAGCGGATGACCGGGAAGCCGGGTCTCGTGGTGGCGCAGCCGCGCCACGAGGCGCGGAAGGCAGGCCGCGGCCGCCTCGCCGGTCGCGACCTCCATCTTGCGCAGGGTCTCGCGGAGCTCGGCCTTGTGGTCCGCCATCGCCCGCACCCCGCGCTATCGGATCGGGCGATCCTGAGCCGACGCGGTGTCGCCGCATAGGCGGCACGGGAGCGCGGGCGCCGACGGCATCCCCGCGTCCGGGTCAGCGGTCGTTCTCGGTGGTCAAGGCGTCGAGGCGGGTGCCCTCGCCGCCTGTCTGCGTGAGCCGGACGCCGGAGCTGCCGTCCTCGCTGAAGGCGACGCCGGCCGTCATCAGCGCGCTGCGCAGGACCTCGACCTGGCCCGAGGGCGGATCGCCGGTGCCGGCCTCGAAGTCGCGCACGAAGCCCGCATCGAGCCCGGCCTTGGCGGCCAGGTCGGCCTCGGACCAGCCGAGCAGCCCCCGCGCGGCCCGCGACTGGACCGGGCTCAACGGCCTCGGGGCAGCGCCGCTCTGCCCACCTTCGTCAGATCCCGCCAAGCCGAACTCTCCTCGATTCGCCGATCTGGCCGACCGCCATCCGGTGCGTGACAACGGAGCGGAACGCGGATCGTTTCAGAATTCCGGCGAACGGCCCCGAATCCTGCGGACGGGCCGGCGAACTTCGCGCGGGACGCCGACAAAAGCCCGCCTGCGGCCGCCTTGACCACAATTGTGCTGAAATCCTATCGCATTGGCGCTTCCGCGCGCCGCCACGGGCCCAGGCACGGGCTCCCGAATGCCTCCAAGGCATCCCGAGGGTGGCGCACCGGAAACGAGGGACAAGGGGCGTACCATGAAACCGATGCTGATCGCCGCTCTGGCCTGCGCCGCCGGTGCGCTGGTTCTCACCACGGCGACCGAGACGAGGGCGCAGAACTCGATCAGCGGCTTCGGCAAGGGCAACCGCCGGCCCGGCGGCGAGGACAAGAAAGAGCAGTACATCCCCGGCGCTAAGCAGACCGAGAAGGTGTTTCCGCTGGACTCGACCTGGACCGCGGTGAGCATCAACGGCAAGCCGTTCGGCGGCACCGACCGGCCGAGCTTCATCATCGACAAGCAGTACCGCGCCCGCGGCTACGGCGGCTGCAACACCTTCGCGGCGACAGCCTTCCCGCTCAAGGAGCAGCACCTCGCGGTCGGCCCGCTCGCCCTCACCAAGAAGTCCTGCGACAAGAGCCTCCAGGCGACCGAGCAGGCTTACTTCGTGGCGCTCCGCACGGCGGCGCAGTGGGACATGGTCGGCTCGCAGCTCGTGCTGAAGAGCCCCAACGGCGAGCTGAAGTTCGACCGCGCGCTTTAAGGCGCCGTTGACCACGCTTCCACGCGGCCGGGCCCGATTCACCAGGCCTTGAGACGCCCCCGCGCCTTCTTCGATCCGGTTCACGGTCGGAGGGGTGCATGGCGGCAAAGATCGGTCTCGGGCGAGCGACCCTCCGCGCGGGCGTGCACGACGCCTCCCGCTACGTCGCGCCGCCGAGCTTCCACCCCGGCGCGGCCTGGATCGCAGCCGCCGTGCCGCTCCTCGGCCTCTTTCTCGCGCTCGGCGCCCGCTGACGCAGCCGCCGCGACCCGGCCGGCGAAGAACGATCTTCCCCGTATCGCCGGCCGCGCAGAAGCGATCTTCCACGCTTCGGCGAGGCTCGCCACCGCGGGAGAAAATGATCGCCGTATCCGGCACTTGGCCCGATTGCCCCCGCCCGCCGCACGCGATATCCCGGCTCCGGAAACGCCCGGTCCCGCCCCCGCGCGGGCGGCCCGGCGCGCCGTCACCTGAGCGTCCTTCGGAGATTCGCGACCATGGCATCTGTCGAGACCCCAGCCCGCAAGCCCGGCCATGGCCGCGTCTACGGCTCGATCACCGAGACGATCGGCAACACGCCGCTCGTCCGCCTGAACCGCCTGCCGCAGGCGCGCGGCATCGACGCCGAGATCCTGCTGAAGCTCGAGTTCTTCAACCCGATCGCCAGCGTGAAGGACCGCATCGGCGTCAACATGATCGACGCGCTGGAGGCCTCGGGCAAGCTGAAGCCCGGCGGCACCCTGGTCGAGCCGACCTCCGGCAACACCGGCATCGCGCTGGCCTTCGTGGCCGCCGCCCGCGGCTACCGCCTGATCCTGGTGATGCCCGAGACGATGTCGCTCGAGCGCCGCAAGATGCTGGCCTTCCTCGGCGCCGAGCTGGCGCTGACGCCCGGCCCGCAGGGCATGAAGGGCGCCATCGCCAAGGCCGAGGAGCTGCTCGGCGAGATCCCCGGCTCGGTGATGCCGCAGCAATTCTCGAACCCCGCCAACCCGGAGATCCACCGCAGGACGACGGCGGAAGAGATCTGGAACGACACCGACGGCCAGCTCGACGCGTTCGTGGCCGGCGTCGGCACCGGCGGGACGATCACCGGCGTCGGCTCGGTGCTGAAGCCGCGCCTGCCGAACCTGAAGGTGTTCGCGGTCGAGCCGACGGATTCGCCGGTCATCTCCGGCGGGCAGCCGGGGCCGCACAAGATCCAGGGCATCGGCGCGGGCTTCATCCCGGACAACCTCGACCGCGCGATCGTCGACGGCGTGATCACCGTCTCGAACCAGCAGGCGTTCGAGACCGCCCGCGAGCTCGCCCGCCTCGAGGGCATCCCCGGCGGCATCTCCACCGGCGGCAACGTCGCGGCGGCACTGGAGCTGGCGGGCCGGCCGGAGTTCAAGGGCAAGCGCATCGTCACGGTCGCGTGCTCGTTCGCCGAGCGCTACATCTCCTCGGCGCTGTTCGAGGGCGTCGGCTAGACCGGGACTGCCACGATTTGGGCGCCGGGCCTGGGGCCCGGCGTCACACAAAACACAGGATCGTCCCCCATCCCGTCGTCAACCGCCCGTTAACGACGACGCCGCAACGATCGTCGCCGGGCCGATCTCGACGATGAACGGGGCTGACGAATGACCTTCGACGACGCGCGCGACGACTTCTCCCGTCTGCACCGCATCTTCAGCTTCCATCTCGGGGTCGCCGTCGGCCTGTCGTGGCTGACCACGCTCTACGCCGCCTGCTACGCGCCGTGGGTGCGCAACATCCGCGCGATCCTCGACCCGGCCAACGGCCTCGACCACATCGAGAGCACGGTCTCCTACCTGTTCGTGATGCCGGCGCTGCTGACGCTGGCCTGGGTCTCGCTGGTCTTCGGCCGCGAGGTGATCCGCCGCTCGCAGACGCTTCCGAGCGTCGCCATGGAGTTCGCGGTCGCGGCGCTGGTCGCCTTCGGCGTGTTCTACCTCTCGATCGACCGCGCCGTCGCCGCGCTCTACGCCGGCCTCTGACGCGAGCAAGGCGGTTTCTCCGCTCCTGCTTCGACAGCCAAGCGATCCCTCTTCCCGCGTGCGGGAGGGGGGACGCATCATACGGTCGAGCGTTGAGAGGGCTTGAACCCATCCCGGCCGGGTCGGAAACGCGTCCCCGGTTTCGGGACGGCCCAACCATGCGTGCACACGCCCTTTCAAACGCCTCCGGCTGCGTGTAGACGCGGGTCTCAACGACAATCCCGCCGCCTGCGCCCATCCGCGCCGCCCCGAGAGCCGGGCTGCGCGGTCGGGCACGCGTGAGCGCATCCAAGGCGTCCGATGCCGAAGCGCACCGATATCTCCTCGATCCTCATCGTCGGTGCGGGGCCGATCATCATCGGGCAGGCCTGCGAGTTCGACTATTCCGGCACCCAGGCCTGCAAGGCGCTCCGCGAGGAGGGCTACCGGATCGTGCTGGTCAACTCGAACCCGGCCACCATCATGACCGACCCGGACATGGCGGATGCGACCTACGTCGAGCCGATCACCCCGGAGATCGTCGCCAAGATCATCGAGAAGGAGCGGCCGGACGCGATCCTGCCGACCATGGGCGGCCAGACCGCGCTGAACTGCGCGCTCTCGCTCCAGCGCATGGGCGTGCTGGAGAAGTACGGCGTGCAGATGATCGGCGCGACGGCCGAGGCCATCGACAAGGCCGAGGACCGCCATCTCTTCCGCGACGCGATGACCAAGATCGGCCTCGAGACGCCGAAATCGGAGCTCGCCAACGCCTCGGTGCCGAAGAAGGCCGACCGCGACAGGCGCCTCGCCGAGATCGCCCGCATCGAGGCGCAGTGGCCTGCGGGTGCCGACCGGGACGCGGCGGTCGCCGCCTTCGAGAAGACTTGGCATGCGGGCGAGGGCGACCGGCGCAAGCGCTACATCGAGCACGCGCTGGGCCAGGCCCTGATCGCGCTCGCCGAGGTCGGCCTGCCGGCGATCATCCGGCCGTCCTTCACCATGGGCGGCACCGGCGGCGGCATCGCCTACAACCGCGAGGAATTCCTCGACATCGTCGAGCGCGGCATCGACGCGTCGCCGACCAACGAGGTGCTGATCGAGGAATCGGTGCTCGGCTGGAAGGAGTACGAGATGGAGGTCGTCCGCGACAAGGCGGACAACTGCATCATCGTCTGCTCGATCGAGAACATCGACCCGATGGGCGTCCACACCGGCGATTCCATCACCGTCGCGCCGGCGCTGACGCTGACCGACAAGGAATACCAGGTGATGCGCGACGCATCCCTCGCGGTGCTGCGCGAGATCGGCGTCGAGACCGGCGGCTCGAACGTGCAGTTCGCCATCGACCCGGCCACCGGCCGGATGATCGTCATCGAGATGAACCCGCGCGTGTCGCGCTCCTCGGCGCTGGCGTCGAAGGCCACCGGCTTCCCGATCGCCAAGGTCGCGGCCAAGCTGGCCGTCGGCTACACCCTCGACGAGATCGCCAACGACATCACCGGCGGCGCGACCCCGGCCTCGTTCGAGCCGACGATCGACTACGTCGTCACCAAGATCCCCCGCTTCGCGTTCGAGAAGTTCCCCGGCGCCGAGCCGACGCTGACCACCGCGATGAAGTCGGTCGGCGAGGCGATGGCGATCGGCCGGTGCTTCGCCGAATCGCTGCAGAAGGCCCTGCGCTCCCTCGAGACCGGGCTCACCGGCCTCGACGAGATCGAGATCGAGGGGCTCGGCAAGGGCGACGACCACAACGCGATCAAGGCGGCGATCGGCACGCCGACGCCGGACCGGCTGCTCAACGTCGCGCAGGCGTTGCGCCTCGGGGTGAGCCATGCCGAGGTCCACGCCTCGTGCAAGATCGACCCGTGGTTCCTGGAGCAGCTGCAGGGCATCATCGACCTGGAGAACCGGGTCAAGGCGCACGGCCTGCCGGCGACGCCGGGCGCGTTCCGCCAGCTCAAGGCCGCGGGCTTCTCCGACGCGCGCCTGGCCGTCCTCGCCGGGACCGACGAGCCGTCGGTGCGCGAGGCGCGCCGCGCGCTGAAGGTGCGGCCGGTGTTCAAGCGGATCGACACCTGCGCCGCCGAGTTCAAGGCGCCGACCGCCTACATGTACTCGACCTACGTCGCCCCCTTCGCCGGCACGGTCGCCGACGAGGCCCAGCCGACCGCGGCCAGGAAGGTCATCATCCTCGGCGGCGGCCCGAACCGGATCGGCCAGGGCATCGAGTTCGACTATTGCTGCTGCCACGCCTGCTACGCGCTGTCGGAGGCGGGCTACGAGACCATCATGGTCAACTGCAACCCGGAGACGGTCTCGACCGATTACGACACCTCCGACCGGCTCTACTTCGAGCCGCTGACGCAGGAGGACGTGCTCGAGATCATCGAGACCGAGCGGCAGAACGGTACCCTGCACGGGGTCATCGTCCAGTTCGGCGGCCAGACGCCGCTGAAGCTCGCCCGCGCGCTCGAAGCCGCCGGCGTGCCGATCCTCGGCACCTCGCCGGACGCGATCGATCTCGCCGAGGACCGCGACCAGTTCAAGCGGCTCCTCGACAAGCTCGGGATGAAGCAGCCCAAGAACGGCATCGCCTACTCGGTCGAGCAGGGCCGGATGGTCGCGGCCGACCTCGGCCTGCCCTTCGTGGTGCGCCCGAGCTACGTGCTCGGCGGCCGCGCCATGGCGATCATCCGCGACGAGACCCAGTTCGCCGACTACCTGCTCGACACCCTGCCGAGCCTGATCCCGTCCGAGGTCAAGTCGCGCTACCCCAACGACAAGACCGGCCAGATCAACACGGTGCTCGGCAAGAACCCGCTGCTGTTCGACCGCTACCTGTCGGATGCGGTCGAGATCGACGTCGACGCGGTCTGCGACGGCACCGACGTGTTCATCGCCGGGATCATGGAGCACATCGAGGAGGCCGGCATCCATTCCGGCGACTCGGCCTGCTCGCTGCCCTCGCGCTCGCTCTCGCCCGAGATCATCGCCGAGCTGGAGCGCCAGACCAAGGCGATGGCGCTGGCGCTGAAGGTCGGCGGCCTGATGAACGTGCAGTACGCGATCAAGGACGGCACGATCTACGTGCTGGAGGTGAACCCGCGCGCGTCCCGCACGGTGCCGTTCGTCGCCAAGGTGATCGGCGAGCCGATCGCCAAGATCGCCGCCCGGGTCATGGCTGGCGAGGCCCTGGCCGCGTTCGGGCTGAAGAAGAAGGTCCTCAACCACATCGCGGTGAAGGAGGCGGTGTTCCCGTTCGCGCGCTTCCCCGGCGTTGACGTGCTGCTCGGGCCTGAGATGCGCTCCACCGGCGAGGTCATCGGGCTCGATGCCGGCTTCGGCGTCGCCTTCGCCAAGAGCCAGCTCGGCTCGGGCACCAAGGTGCCGCGCTCGGGGACGGTGTTCGTCTCGGTGCGCGACGGCGACAAGGCGCGCATCCTGCCCTCGATCCGGCTGCTGGCCGGGCTCGGCTTCGCGATCGTGGCGACCGGCGGCACCCAGCGCTACCTCGTCGAGAACGGCGTCGCCTGCGACCGGGTGAACAAGGTGCTCGAAGGCCGGCCGCACGTGGTCGACTCGATCAAGAACGGTGACATCCAGCTCGTCCTGAACACCACCGAGGGGGCCGGCGCGCTGTCGGACTCGCGCTCGCTCCGCCGGGCGGCCCTCTTGCATAAGGTGCCGTACTACACCACTCTGGCCGGAGCGATGGCGGCGGCCGAGGGCATTCAGGCCTATCTCGAAGGTGACCTTCGGGTCCGCGCCCTGCAGGAATACTTCGCAGCCTGAAGCCGGGCGGCGACACGACGTTTCTGACCGATCGCGGACCCTGCGCTCGGACAGGTTTTGGAATCTGGCCCGGAGGGCGCGGCATCCCCGCGTCCGGCCGGGCCTCTTCATTGTGGCGCGAGACGATGGCGATAGACAAGGTTCCGATCACGGTGCGTGGCTTCGCAGCCATGGAGGAGGAGCTGAAGCACCGCCAGCAGGTGGAGCGCCCGCGCATCGTCGCGGCGATCTCCGAGGCGCGCGCGCACGGCGACCTCTCCGAGAACGCCGAGTATCACGCCGCCAAGGAGGCGCAGTCCCACAACGAGGGCCGCGTGCTCGAGCTGGAGAGCCTGATCGCGCGCGCCGAGATCATCGACGTCACCAAGCTCTCGGGCGACAAGATCAAGTTCGGCGCGACCGTGAAGCTCGTCGACGACGATACCGAGGAAGAGAAGACCTACCAGATCGTCGGCGAGCCCGAGGCCGACGTGCATTCGGGCCGGGTCTCGATCACCTCGCCGATCGCGCGGGCGCTGATCGGCAAGGGCGTCGGCGATTCCGTCGAGGTGACGACGCCCGGCGGCGGCAAGTCCTACGAGGTCGTCGGCATCCGGTACGGGGGCTGACCGGTGCGGATGGCGCGACGCTGGATCGCCGGGCTGCTGGCCCTCCCGGCTCTGGCCGCACCGGCCGTGACCGCCCTGGCCGTGACCGCTTCGGCCGTCGCCGCCCCGGCCTCGGCCGGCGATTTTCCGAGCCTGCGGGGCGGCCGCTTCTCCGACGTCCGCGTCGACGTGCGCCCGCTCGTGGCGCTCGGCGCCGGGGCAGAGGCCGAGGCGCTGCGCGCCGACCTGACCGCGGCCCTGCGCAGCCGCTTCGCGGCCCGCCTCGGCGGCCGCGGCCCGAGCCTCGTGGTCCTGGTCCGCGGCTTCTCGCTGCGGCCCTACGCCGGCGGCAACAACAGCGGCCGCTCCGGCTTCGGGGGCGGCTCGCAGAACGACTACCTCGACGGCGAGGCGCTGCTGGTCGCCCGCGACGGCGCGATCCTCGGGCGCCACCCGCAGCTCACCGCCACCCCGTCGAGCTTCGGCGGGGCGTGGTACGATCCGCAATCCGAGCGCCGCCGCGTGACCGCCATCGCCGACATCTACGCCGACTGGCTCGTCCGCAACCTGCCCGTCGACTGACGTGATCCCCCCCTCCGAGACGCACGCCGCCCCGGCGCTTTCCGGCGCCCGCGCCTGGATCGTCACCGACGGCAAGGCCGGCGACGAGAACCAGTGCGTCGGCATCGCCGAGACCCTTCGCCTGTCCTACGAGATCCGCCGGGTGCCGTCGCACGGCCCGTTCGGCTGGACGGCGCCGTGGGGGCCGATCGACCCGCGCCAGGGCCCGTATCGCAGCCGCGGCGCGCTGGCCGGGCCCTATCCCGACATCCTGATCGCCTCCGGGCGGCGCGCGGTGCCTTATCTCCGCGCGATGCGCCGGGCCGCGCCGGGACGCACCTTCACCGCCTTCCTGAAGGACCCGCGCACCGGGCACGACAGCGCCGACTTCATCTGGGTGCCCGACTACGACGACCTGCGCGGCCCCAACGTCTTCACCACGCTGACCGCGCCGCACCTCGTCACCGCCGAGCGGATCGCGGCTGCCCGCGCGCGGCCGGACCCCCGGCTGACGGCGCTCGACGGGCCGCGGGTCGCGGTGCTGATCGGCGGGGACAGCCGACACCTGAGCTATCGCGCCCTCGACATGCAGCGCCTGGTCGACGACCTGCGCAAGCTCGCCGGGTCGGGCTGCCGGCTGATGGTCACCGTCTCGCGCCGCACGCCGGACCCCCTGCGCGACGCGATCCGCACCCTCGTCTCGGAGACCGGCGGCTTCCTCTGGGACGGCGGCGGCGACAACCCCTACGTGGCGATGCTGGCGCTGGCCGACGCGGTGGTGGTCACCTCCGATTCGGCGAACATGGTCAGCGAGGCGGTGTCCACCGGCGCGCCGGTGCTGCTGTTCGACCTGCCGCGTACCTATATCCGCCACCGGCGGATGTTCGCGGGGCTGGCGATGGCCGGCGCCTTGCGGCCGTTTACCGGGCGGTTGGAGCCGCTGGCCTACAAGCCGATCAACGCCACGCCGGTGATCGCTCAGGCGCTCGCCGACGACTACGCCGCCTTCCGGGCGGCACAGGGCGGTCTGCCGGCCGGCCGGCACGCCGCCGAGGCTTAGAGCGAGGGATTCGAGGACGTCATGGCCCACACCCATTCCAGGCTGATCATCGTCGGTTCGGGGCCGGCCGGTTACACGGCCGCGATCTACGCGGCCCGTGCCATGGTGCAGCCGCTGCTGATCTCGGGCTTCCAGCCCGGCGGCCAGCTGATGATCACCACCGACGTCGAGAATTATCCGGGCTTCGCCGAGGCGATCCAGGGGCCGTGGCTGATGGAGCAGATGCGGCTCCAGGCCGAGCATGTCGGCACCACGATCCTGTCGGAGTACATCACCAAGGTCGACCTCAAGGTGCGCCCGTTCCGGCTCGAGGCCGATTCCGGCGAGACCTATTCCTGCGACGCGCTGATCATCGCCACCGGCGCCCAGGCGAAGTGGCTCGGCCTGCCGTCGGAGGCCAAGTTCCAGGGCGGGGGCGTCTCGGCCTGCGCCACCTGCGACGGCTTCTTCTTCCGCGGCAAGCCGGTGGCGGTGGTCGGCGGCGGCAACACGGCCGTCGAGGAGGCCCTGTACCTCGCCAACCTCGCCTCGAAGGTCACGGTGATCCACCGCCGGGACAGCTTCCGCGCCGAGCGCATCCTGCAGGAGCGCCTGTTCAAGCATCCGAACGTCGAGGTGCTGTGGAACCGCGAGATCGACGAGATCTGCGGCACCACCACGCCCGCGCCGTCGGTGACGCACCTGCGCCTCAAGGACACCCGCACCGGCGAGGCCAGCGCGGTGCCGGTCGACGGCGTGTTCGTCGCGATCGGCCACAAGCCGGCGACCGAGGTGTTCGAGGGCCAGCTCGCGATGCGCCACGGCGGCTACCTCAGCGTCCGCCCCGGCACCGCCGAGACCGAGATTCCCGGCGTGTTCGCGGCCGGCGACGTCACCGACGACGTCTACCGCCAGGCGATCACCGCGGCCGGCATGGGCTGCATGGCTGCGCTGGAAGCGGAGAAGTACCTCGCCAACCTCGACATCGGCGAGAGCCCGCGACAGGCCGCCGCCGAGTAGGCGCGAGCTCGTCCACCGGCCCGAATCCCCGTTCGGGCGGGTGAGGACTGCGCGGTTCGGCCCCGCGCCGAGGATCTGTCAACATTTTCTTTTTGCGGCGCCTTGCGCGCGACCATGCTCAGGACGCATGAGTGACGGGCGTCGCGACGAGGCCGGACCCGTTCGACCGCAGCCGGATCCGATGCGTCGCAGCGGGTCCGGGAAACGCCCGCGTCGTTCGACGGCGCGGGTGGCCGGAATGGGGCGCGCGTGCCTCGGCGTCGTCTGGGTGCGTGAGGGAGTCTCGCCGTGGATTGGGACAAGATCCGGATCTTCCTCAACGTCGCGGAAGCCGGCAGCTTCACCCGTGCCGGCGACGACATCGGCCTGAGCCAATCCGCGGTGAGCCGCCAGATCAGCGCCCTGGAGCGCGAGCTGAAGGCGCCCCTGTTCCACCGCCACGCCCGCGGCCTGATCCTGACCGAGCAGGGCGACCTTCTGTTCCGCGCCGCGCGCGACATGAAGCTCCGGCTGGAGAACACCCGCGCCCGCCTCGTCGAGACCAGCGAGCGGCCGTCGGGCGACCTCAAGGTGACCACCACCGTGGGGCTGGGCACCGCGTGGCTCGCCCAGCGCGTCGCCGAATTCCTCGACCTCTACCCGGACGTGCGGATCGAGCTGATCCTGACCAACGAGGAGCTCGACCTCGCCATGCGCGAGGCCGACGTCGCGATCCGCATGCGCCGGCCGGCCCAGCCCGACCTGATCCAGCGCCGGCTGTTCACGGTGCACTACCACGCCTTCGCCAGCCAAGATTACGTCAAGCGGTTCGGCGAGCCCAAGACCGTCGAGGACCTCGACGAGCACCGCCTCGTCTCCTTCGGCGGCAACGAGCCGTCCTACCTGCTGGCGGCGCACTGGCTCGCCAATGTCGGCCGTGAGGGCCGCGAGCGCCGCCCGGTCGCCTTCACCGTCAACAACATCGGCGCGCTGCAGCGGGCGATGGAGACTGGCGCCGGCATCGGCATCCTGCCGGACTACGCGGTCGACGGCGACGACCACCTCGTCCAAGTGCTGCGCGACAGCGAGATGCCGACGCTGGAGAGCTATCTCGTCTACGCCGAAGAGATGCGCACGGTCGCCCGCGTCCAGGCGTTCCGCGACTTCCTCGTCTCGAAGGCGCAGCGCTGGACGTACTGAGGCGCTGGCCGCCACCGCCCTTCCGACGCGGCTCGGCGGCGCCCGTCGTCGAACGGGCTCCGAAGCGACCCTCGAAGCCGCCCGGATCGGCCGAGGCCGGCGGGTCGGGGCTTCGTCATCGGATCGCGGGGTCGGCGATGGCGCGTACCTTCGGCGACCGCCCGCAGGCCCGTGGTCCCGGCGGCATCCGCCGATGCGACATCCGACCTATCCTTGTGCGTCGTCTAGGCTTGCATTCTCATCGTCATTTCGGTAATTTCTGAAATGACGAGATCGACGAGGCCGCGGGCATGTCTCTCCTATCCGAGATCGACGCGCTGACGCTTGCGCGGGCGCAGTTCGGGTTCACCGTCGCCTTCCACATCGTCTTCCCGGCCTTCTCGATCGGGCTGGCGAGCTACCTCGCGGTGCTCGAAGGTCTGTGGCTGGCGACCGGCCGCGAGGTGTTCATCAATCTCTTCCACTACTGGCTCAAGATCTTCGCCATCGCTTTCGCGATGGGCGTCGTCTCCGGCCTGGTGATGAGCTATCAGTTCGGCACCAACTGGTCGGTCTATTCCGACAGGACCGGCCCGGTGCTCGGGCCGTTGATGGCCTACGAGGTCATGTCGGCCTTCTTCCTGGAGGCCGGCTTTCTCGGCGTGATGCTGTTCGGCATGAAGAAGGTCGGCCGCGGCCTGCACATGCTGGCGACCCTGATGGTGGCGGTCGGCACCGGCTTCTCGGCGTTCTGGATCGTATCCGTCAATTCCTGGATGCAGACGCCGGCCGGGTACGGCACGAATGCGCAAGGTCAGTTCGTGCCCCTCGATTGGTGGGCGATCGTCTTCAACCCGTCGTTCCCGTATCGGCTCGTGCACATGGTGCTGGCCGCCTACCTGACGACGGCGCTCGTGGTCGGCGGCGTGGGTGCCTGGCACCTGCTGCGGGACCGCGCCAATGCGGGCGCCCGCACCATGTTCTCCATGGCGATGTGGATGCTGGCCTGCGTCGCGCCGCTCCAGATCCTCGCGGGCGATGCCCACGGCCTGAACACGCTCGCGCATCAACCGGCCAAGGTCATGGCGATGGAGGGCCACTTCCGGGGTCATCCGGACGGGGCTCCGCTCATCCTGTTCGGCCTGCCGGACCAGGACGCGGCGACCGTCCGCTACGCGCTGGAGGTGCCCAAGCTCTCGTCGCTGATCCTGAAGCATTCGCTCGACGCAGCCCTCGATGGGCTCGACAGCGTCCCGCGCGCGAATTGGCCGCCGGTGCCGATCGTGTTCTGGTCGTTCCGCATCATGGTCGGGCTCGGCGTCGCGATGCTGGGCGTCGGCCTGTGGAGCCTGTGGGCGCGGTGGCGCGGGCGCCTCTACGAGACGACCTGGCTGCACCGCGTCGCGGTGACGATGGGGCCCGCGGGCTTCGTGGCGGTGCTGGCCGGCTGGATCACGACGGAGGTGGGCCGCCAGCCCTTCACGGTCTACGGCCTGCTGCGCACCGCGCAATCCGCGTCTCCGCTGCAGGTGCCGGCCGTCGCGAGCTCGCTGCTCGCCTTCGTCGTGATCTACCTTTCGGTCTTCGGCATGGGGATCCTCTACATCCTGCGGCTGATGGCGCATGCGCCCCATCGCGGCGAGGAAGGCCCCGAGGTCGGCCTGCCGATCCGCGCCGCCGGCCTCACGCCCGCGCCCGCCGTCGATCCCGATCGCCATCTGCAGCCGGCGGAGTAGGAGCCATGGACGCCGCCTTCGATCTCTCGACGGTCTGGGCCTTCGTGATCGCGTTCGCGGTCTTCGCCTACGTGGTGATGGACGGCTTCGATCTCGGCGTCGGGCTGCTGTTTCCCAGCCTCCGGGCCGGGGAGGAACGCAACGTCGCCATGAACTCGATCGCGCCCGTCTGGGATGGCAACGAGACGTGGCTGGTGCTCGGCGGCGGCGGCCTCTTCGCCGCGTTCCCGCTCGCCTACGCGATCATCCTGCCCGCCCTCTACGCACCGATCGTCGCCATGCTGCTGGGCCTGGTCTTCCGAGGCGTGGCCTTCGAATTCCGCTGGCGCGATCCCCGCCATCGCGCCCTCTGGGACGTCGCCTTCGCGGGCGGCTCGCTGGTCGCCGCCCTGGCGCAGGGCATCGCCCTGGGCGCTCTCCTCCAGGGCATCGCCGTCACCGGGCGCGGCTACGGCGGCGGGCGGTGGGACTGGCTGACGCCGTTCAGCCTGTTCACCGGGATCAGCCTCGTGCTGGGCTACGCGCTCTTGGGCGCCACGTGGCTCGTGATGCGGACCGAGGGAACGACGCGCGAACTCGGCCGACGCATGGCGTTCCGGTTCGGGATCGCCACCATCGCCTGCATCGCGGCCGTGAGCGCGGCGACCCCGCTGCTCGACGCCGCCTTCGCCGCCCGCTGGTTCGCCTGGCCGAACGTGTTGCTGACGGCTCAGGTGCCGTTGCTGGTCGTGCTCGGCAGCGTCCTGTTCTTCCGGACGCTCTTGCGCGGGGCCGAGCGGGCGCCGTTCCTGCTGGCGCTCGGGCTGTTCGGCCTGTCGTATGTCGGTCTGGGAATCAGCATCTATCCCGACATCGTCCCCGGCCGGGTGACGATCTGGGAGGCGGCCTCGCCGAGATCCTCGCAGATCTTCATGCTGGTCGGCGCGGGCGTCCTCATCCCGGTCATCCTGGCCTACACCGCCTACGCGTACTTGGTCTTCCGGGGCAAGGTCGGCGCGGACGGCTACCATTGAGCGGGCTGATGCCGCGTTGGGCCGGCCGGCTCGGCTGGTTCGTGGCCCTCTGGATCGGCGGGGTCGTCGTCGTCGGCGGGATCGCCTTCGTGCTGCGCCTCTGGCTCAAGGCATAGCGGGCGATGCAGCTTCCTCCCCTCGTGCAAGCCTTCGTGCTGCATTTCGGCGAGATGGGCTCCCGCTGGGGCATCAATCGCACGGTCGGCCAGATCTACGCGCTGCTGTTCGTGTCGCCGCAGGGGCTCAATGCCGAGGAGATCGTGGACAAGCTCGGCCTGTCCCGCTCGAACGTGAGCATGGGGCTCAAGGAGCTCCAGGCCTGGAGCCTCGTCCGCCTTCAGCACAGGCCCGGCGACCGCCGCGACTACTTCTCGACGCCGGAGGACATCTGGCAGATCGTCCGGACCCTGGTGGAGGAGCGCAAGAAGCGCGAGATCGACCCGACGCTGACGCTGCTGCGCGAGCTGCTGATGGAGGCGGCGAGCGATGACGACGAACGCTACGCCCAGCAACGCCTGACCGAGATGCGCGATCTCTTCGAGTTGTTCGCCGGCTGGTACGGCGACGTGCGCCGCCTCGACACGCAACGCCTCGTGCAGCTTCTGACGCTCGGGGCCCAGGTGCAGAAGGTGCTGGAGATGAAGGATCGTTTCCTGCCGGGACGGGCGGCACGAGGAAAGGCGTCGATCGGCTGACGGCTGCCCGGAGCCGGGCGCGCAACCCGGCGGTCGGGCCGTCGCGTGCCGCGAGAGCCTTCATCCGTCGCCGGCGGCGGGCGGCGGCCGCCCCCGGCGCAGGCTCCCGTTCCTCGTCGTCCGGCTTTCGATATGCCGACCGCGACCGGTTCCCGATCGGCCAACGGTTCGAACCGGAGGCATCGCACCGGCTGGCCCTCCGCGCCTCGGCCCGGTAACACCCGGCCGGCCCGCATGGGGGCCGCAATCCGGAGCATCATGTCGACACGGCCGATCGCCTTCGACCTCACCCGCCTCGTCACCCGCCTGCGCCATCCGAGCCCGTCCGGGATCGACCGGGTCGACCTCGCCTATGCCCGCCACGTGCTCGACGGCGCCGGCGCGCGCTTCGGGCTGGTCTCGACCGGCCTCGGGCCGCGCATCCTTGAGCGGGACCACGCGTCCCGCATCGTCGACGCGGTCGCGGACGGCTGGACCGAGGACGTGGTGGCCGAATCCGATCCGGTCTACCGCCGCCTCGAGGCACGGCTCACCGGCCGCCCGGCGGAGGCCGTCGCCGGGCGCGACCAGCGGTCCGGCACGATCCGCCGACGGCGCATCCAGGCCGAGACCGTGCTCGGGATCCTGCGCGCCGCACCGATCTCGGCCCTGCCGGAGGCCAGCCTCTACCTGCACACCTCGCACCTGCGCCTCGACAAGCCGGAGCGCTTCGACTGGCTCTACACCCGCACCGACGTGCGGCCGGCGTTCTTCGTCCACGACCTGATCCCGATCACCCATCCCGAATACGGCCGGCCCGGCGAGGCCGAGCGCCACCGCCAGCGCCTGCGGACCATCGGCCGGCACGCGGCCGCCATCGTCGTGAATTCCGCAGATACCGGCGAGCGGACGCTGGCGCACCTCGCCGCCGACGGGTTCGGGCGTCCGCCGCTCGCGGTCGGGCATCTCGGCGTCGAGCCGGCCTTCGGGCGCGACGGCCCGCGCCTCGTGCCCGACCGGCCGACCTTCCTCGTCTGCGGCACGATCGAGCCGCGCAAGAACCATCTGCTGCTGCTCCATCTCTGGCGGGAGCTCGCCGAGCGCCACGGCCCGGCCACGCCCCGGCTCGTGCTGGTCGGGCGCCGCGGCTGGGAGGCCGAGAACGTCGTCGACCTGCTGGAGCGCTGCGAGGCGATCCGCCCGCACGTCGTCGAGGTCTCCGGGCTCTCGACCCACGGCCTCGCCGCGCTCACGCGGAGCTGCACGGCGCTGCTGATGCCGTCCTTCACCGAAGGCTACGGCATCCCGATCGTGGAGGCGGCGGCGTCCGGCGTGCCGGTGGTCGCCTCCGGAATTCCGGTCCACCGCGAGATCGCCGAGGGCTTCGCCGCCTTCCTCGACCCCCTCGACGGCCTCGGCTGGGGGCAGGCGGTCGAGGATCTGAGCCGGCCGGGCTCCGGGCTTCGCGAGACGCTGGCCCAGCGCCTCGACGGCTACGCCGCGCCGACCTGGGCGGCGCATTTCGAGCAGGCAGACGCGCTGCTCGATGCGCTCTGATCCGCGGCGCGCCTTCGGCGGCGTGTTGCACCGCGGACGGCTGACGAATAAGGAAAAGCGTCAGCCCGCGCGGCCGGCCTCTCTCCCAGGGAATCGTTCGATGCGTGTTGTCGACCTCGACCGCGATGCGATCAAGCAGGGTCTCGCCGACGGGTCGATGCTGGTGATCGACGTGCGCGAGCCGCACGAATACGAGAACGGCCACATCCCCGGAGCGGTGATGCACCCGCTTTCGAGCTTCGATCCGGCGGCGGTGGCCGCTCTGATCGAGGCGGACGGGCGCCGCGCGGTCTTCTCCTGCGGCTCCGGCGTGCGCTCGGTCCACGCGCTCAACGCGATGCAGCAGACCGGGCTCGGCCTCACGGAACACTACAAGGGCGGCTATCGCGACTGGTCGTCGGCCGGTGAAGCGATTGAGTAGATCCGTCGAAGCACGGCCGCATGCGCGTCGCCCGGTCGGTCGCGGCGAAGCCATGTGCGGTGTCGCACAACCTGTGCGCGCTGCGGGGAATAGGTGGCGGGCTGCTGGGGAACCATCCATGTACAAGCGTCGGCTCGCAAGCCTCATCGTGATCGCCGCGGCGCTCGCCGCGCCGCAGGCCCGCGCCCAGGCGCCGGGCGGCCCGCCGCCGAAGGTGACGGTCGCCAAGCCCGTGGTCCGCGAGATCATCGAGCAGGACCAGTATACCGGCCGCTTCGACCCGATCGAGTTCGTCGAGGTCCGCGCGCGGGTGACCGGCTACCTCGAGAAGATCAACTTCACGGACGGCGCCACGGTGAAGAAGGGTGACGTGCTCTTCGTCATCGACCGGCGGCCCTACAAGGCGGCCCTGGAGCAGGCGCAGGCCTCGCTGACCTCGGCCAAGGCCCGCCTCTCGTTCTCGCAGACCGACCTGGAGCGCGCGCAGACCCTGTCGAAGGGCGGCAACATCTCCGAGCAGGTCACCGACCAGCGCCGCCAGGCCTCGCAGACCGCGCAGGCCGACGTCGACAGCGCCGAGGCGGCGCTCCGCAACGCCCAGTTGAACTTCGACTTCTCGGAAGTGAAGTCGCCGATCAACGGGCGGATCAGCCAGCGCCTCGTGACCGAGGGCAACATCGTCATCACCGACCAGACGATGCTGACCACCATCGTCTCGCTCGATCCGATCTACTTCTCCTTCACCGTCGACGAGAAGTCGTTCCTGAAGTACCAGGGCTCGCTCGGCATCGGCATGGGCCAGACCCAGCGCGGCAAGGGCGTCCCGATCCTGATCGCCCTGTCGGGCGAGGCCAAGCCGACCCGCAAGGGCACCCTCGACTTCGTCGACAACCGCGTCGACAACTCCACCGGCACGATCCTCCTGCGCGCGACGGTCGAGAACGCCGACGGCTTCATCAAGCCGGGCCTGTTCGGCATCGTCTCGATGCCCGCGACGAAGCCGTTCCAGGGCGTCATGATTCCGGACGAGGCGGTCGCTGCCAACCAGGACAAGCGCATCGTCTACCTCGTCGGCGAGGACGGGACGGTGACGGCCAAGGACGTGAAGCTCGGCCCCAAGGTCGACGGCTACCGCGTGATCCGCGACGGCCTGAAGGGCGACGAGACTATCGTGGTCAACGGCACCTCCCGCGTGCGCCCCGGCGCCAAGGTCTCGCCGGAATCGATCACGCTGCCGCCGAGCAAGACCTGAGGCCGTCCGCGGTCTCGAGCGTACGAGCGGCACCGGTCCCGACCGGTGCGGCGCCATCGACGACGCCGGTCGCCGGCTCCGCGAGGGGCGGCGACCCAGAGGTTTGACCGATGCGTTTTGCCCACTTCTTCGTCGATCGGCCGATCTTCGCGTCGGTCACGTCGATCATCTTCCTGCTCCTCGGCTTCGTCGCCTACGAGAGCTTGCCGGTCTCGCAATACCCCGAGATCGTCCCGCCCACGGTCACCGTGCGCGCGAGCTTCCCCGGCGCCAACGCCGAGACGGTGGCCGCGACGATCGCGACGCCGATCGAGCAGGAGGTGAACGGCGTCGACAACATGCTCTACATGACGTCGCTGTCGACCAACGACGGCAACATGCTGCTGACCGTCACCTTCAAGGTCGGCACCAACCTCGATATCGCCAACGTGCTGGTGCAGAACCGGCTCTCGGTGGCGCAGCCGCGCCTGCCGCCGGACGTGCGGAACCTCGGCGTCACCGTGCGCAAGGCCTCGCCCGACCTGATGCTGGTCGTGCACCTGCTCTCGCCGAACAAGACCTACGACCAGAACTACCTGGCCAACTACATCTACCTGAACATCCGTGACGAGATGCTGCGCCTGGACGGCGTCGGCGACATCACGATCTTCGGCGGCAACGAGTACGCCGAGCGCATCTGGCTCGACCCGAACAAGCTCGCCGCCTACGGGCTCTCCACCACCGACGTGACCACGGCGCTGCAGGAGCAGAACGTGCAGGTCGCCGCCGGCGCGCTCAACGCGCCGCCCGCCCAGACCGGCGAGGCGTTCCAGCTCGTGGTGCAGTCGCAGGGACGATTCCAGACGCCGGAGGAGTTCGCCGACGTCATCGTGAAGGCGACCAACGGCCGCCTGGTGCGGGTGAAGGACGTCGCCCGCACCGAGATGGGCCAGAAGGACTACACCACTAACTCCTTCCTGAACGCGACGCCGGCGGTGGGCATCGGCGCGTTCCAGCGCCCGGGCACCAACGCGCTCGACGCCGCGGCCTCCGTCAAGAAGGTGATGGAGAACCTGAAGAAGAACTTCCCGCCCGACGTCGAGTACCGCATCGCCTACAACCCGACCGAGTTCATCGAGGAGTCGATCCAGGAGGTCTACAAGACCCTGTTCGAGGCCGTCGGCCTCGTGGTGATCGTGATCCTGGTCTTCCTCCAAAGCTGGCGCACGGCGCTGATCCCGGTGATCGCGATCCCCGTCTCGCTCGTCGGCACCTTCGCGGCGATGTCGGCCTTCGGGTTCTCGCTGAACAACCTCACCCTGTTCGGGCTGGTGCTCGCCATCGGCATCGTCGTCGACGACGCGATCGTCGTGGTCGAGAACGTCGAGCGCAACATGGAGGAGGGGCTGTCGCCGGGCGAGGCCGCGCACAAGACCATGGACGAGGTCGGCTCGGCCGTCGTCGCCATCGCGCTGGTGCTGGCCGCGGTGTTCATCCCGACCGCCTTCATCCCCGGCATCTCGGGCCAGTTCTACAAGCAGTTCGCGCTGACGATCGCCGCCTCGACGATCATCTCCGCCTTCAACTCGCTGACCCTGTCGCCGGCGCTCTGCAAGCTGCTCCTGGTGCCCCACCACGCGCGCAAGCAGCCGAAGTTCTTCCTGACGCGGTTCATCGCCTGGCTCGCGGACCTGTTCAACCGCGGCTTCGAGGCGCTCTCGAACGGCTACGCCCGGGTCGTCGGCCTGCTCACCGGCTACAGCGTCGGCATCGTCGCCGTGATGGTGTTCTACGGCTTCGTCATCTTCGGCACGATCCACCTCGTGCAGACGACGCCGACGGGCTTCATCCCCGACCAGGACCAGGGCTACCTCATCGGCGTGGTCCAGCTGCCGGCCGGCGCCTCGCTCGACCGCACCACCGAGACGGTGAACCGGGCGGCGGCGGAAGCGCGCAAGATCGACGGCGTGACCAACACCGTCATCATCGCCGGCTTCGACGGCGCGACCTTCACCAACACCACCAACTCCGGCGTGATGTTCATCACGCTGGCCGGCGCCAAGGAGCGCGCCACCCACGGGCGCAGCGCGGCGGTGATTACAGGCGAGGTGCTGAAGGCCACCGCCAACATCCAGGAGGCGCGGGTCATCGTCATCCCGCCGCCGCCGGTGCGCGGCCTCGGCAACGGCGGCGGCTTCAAGATGCAGGTCGAGAGCCGGCAATCCTCGGAGACCGGGCCGCTGCTGGCCGCCGCCGGCGAGCTGATCGGCCAGGCCAACCAGAGCAGCGACGTGCAGCGGGTGTTCACCACCTTCGGCAACGACACGCCGCAGCTCTACCTCGACATCGACCGCACGATCGCGCGGATGCTGAACGTGCCGCTGGCCAACGTCTTCGCCTCGGTGCAGGCGGACCTGGGCGGTGCCTACGTCAACGACTTCAACACGCTCGGCCGCATCTACCAGGTGCGCCTGCAATCCGATGCCGCCTACCGGACCTCGCAGCAGGACATCTCGCAGATCAAGGTCCGCTCCTCCACCGGCGCGCTGGTGCCGCTGGGGACCCTGGCCTCGCTGCGCACCGTCGCCGGCCCGCAGATCGTGCAGCGGTTCAACCTGTACTACTCGGTACCGGTGCAGGGCGTGGCCAAGCCCGGCGTCTCGACCGGACAGGCGCTCACCGCCATGGAGGAGATCGCCGCCAAGGCGCTGCCCGAGGGCTACGCCTACGACTGGACCGAGATCGCCTACCAGCAGAAGGCCACCGGCAACACGGCGGTCTACGTGTTCGCGCTGGGCATCCTGCTGGTGTTCCTGGTGCTCGCCGCGCAGTACGAGAGCTGGGCGCTGCCGATCTCGATCCTGATGGTGGTGCCGACCGGGGTGCTGGCCGCCTTGTTCGGCGTGCAGCTGCGCGGGCAGGACAACAACATCCTGACCCAGATCGGCCTGATCGTGCTGATCGGTCTCGCGGCGAAGAACGCCATCCTGATCGTCGAGTTCGCCCACGACATCGAGGAGGCGGAGCACAAGGGCCCCGTCGCCGCCGCGATCCAGGCCTGCCGCCTGCGCCTGCGCCCGATCCTGATGACCGCCTTCGCCTTCATCCTCGGCGTGCTGCCGCTGGTGATCGCCACCGGCCCCGGCGCCGAGATGCGCCAGGCGCTGGGCACCGCGGTGTTCTTCGGGATGATCGGCGCGACCTTCTTCGGCCTGTTCCTGACGCCGGTCTTCTACGTGATGATCCGGAACATCGTGATCTGGGTGGGCAAGAAGCGCGGCAAGACCACCGACGACGGCCACGGCGGCGCCCCGGCGCACGCGGCGCCCGCGCATTCCTGATCCGGCCCGGCGCCGGCGACCTTCGCGGCCCGCAGGGCGTGTCCATTGGGCACGGCCTGCGGGCCGCAACCGTTTGCGCCGCAACCGCTTGTCGCTGCGGTACGTCGGGGGAAGTCGCGCATGGCACGGGTCGCAGTCGTCACAGGGGGCACCGCCGGGATCGGCCTGGCCACTGCCCACCTGTTCGCGTCCCGCGGCTGGTCGGTGGCGGTGATCGCCCGCGATGAAGGCCGGCTGCGCGCGACCGCCGCCGCCCTCGCGGCTTACGGCCGCCCGGTGCTGACGATCTCGGCCGACGTGTCGGATGCCGAGGCGGTCGACGCCGCCGCCGCCCGGATCGAAGCCGAGCTCGGGCCGGTCCGCGCCTGGGTCAACAATGCGATGTCGACGGTGGTGAGCCGGGCCGACCGGATCACGCCGGCCGAGTACCGCCGCGTCACCGAGACGACCTATCTCAGCCAGGTCTACGGCACGCTCGCCGCCCTGCGCTTCATGAAGCCGCGCGACCGCGGGGCGATCATCCAGGTCTCGTCCGGGCTGGGCTACCGCGCCGCGGCGCTGCAGGCGCCGTACTGCGCGGCGAAGTTCGCCGTCTCGGGCTTCACCGACTCGCTGCGCTGCGAGCTGCTCCACGACAAGTCCGCGGTCTCGCTCAGCGTGATCTACCTGCCGGCGGTGAACACCCCGCAGTACCGCTGGACCCGCAACCGGACCGGCCGCGACCAGAATGCGCCGGACCCGGTCTACGATTCGCGCCTTTGCGCCGAGGCGATCGTCTACGCCGCCGAGCATCCGCGCCGCGAGGTCTGGGTCGGCCGCAGCACGGTGATGATGGCGGCGGCCCAGGCCCTGGTCCCGGGCTATGCCGACCGGAAGGCCGCCGAGATGTGGCCCAAGCAGATGGCCGACGAGGACCTGCCGTACCGGGCCGGCAACCTCGACGCCCCGGTGCCGGGCGACGTCGGCATCGACGGGCGCTTCGGCGCCCGGACCAAGCGCACCCGTTCCGCGTTCTGGACCAGCCGGGAGCGCGACCTGCTGATGGCGGGCCTGGCCGGAATCGCCCTGGCGGGGCTCGCGAGCGCCGCGGCGGTGGCGCGTTCCCCGCGGCGGCTGCTGCCGCGGCCCTGACGGGCTCCCGTTCCGGCGGGGCGCCTGATAGGAACCCCGCACCATCCCCACTGCCACGAGGCGACGCGTGCCCGGATACCTGCCCTTTGCCGGCGCCCTCGATCTGCCGGCCTACGTTTGCGACAATTGCGGCTTCTGGCAGCGCCACTTCGAGACCCCGCCGGCCTGCCCGATGTGCCTCGACGCCCGCCACGTCGTGCCGCAGGACGGCTGGCGCTTCTGGACGAAGCGCGAGGCGCAGGCGCGCTTTCCCTGCCATTGGCAGGAGCTTGAGCCGGGCGTCTGGCGGTTCTGGAACGAGCCGGTCTCGGGCATCGGCCCGTCGAGCTACCTGATCTGCACGGAGGCCGGCAACATGGGCTTCGAGGGCTGCCCGGTCTTCAGCGAGGCGGCGCTCGATCACATCGCCGCTTTGGGCGGCATGCAGGTGCTCTCGGCCTCGCACCCGCACGCCTACGGGGCGCTGGTGCAGCTGCAGGACCGGTTCGACCCGGAGCTGTGCCTGCCCGCCGCCGACTTCGCCTGGAGCGCCGCGCTGCAGGTCTCGTGGCCCTACGACGACTTCCTCGAGCCGCTGCCGGGCCTCGAGCTCCACCGCACCGCCGGCCACTTCGACGGCCACGCCGTGCTGTTCGATCGCCGGCGGAAGATCTGCTTCTGCGGCGACGCTTTGAAGTTCGAGCTGGACCCGGAGGATTTCCGCCGCGCCGTGACGATCTCGGCGCACAAGGCCTTCGTGCGCGGCGTGCCGCTGACGACGAACGAGCTTCGGCATTACCGCGACGTGTTCGCCCGCCTCGACTTCACCCAGACCTGGACCCCGTTCGAGCCCGCCGCCAATTGCGGGCGTGCCGAGGTCCTGGCGCTGATCGACGAGATGCTGGCGACGCGGCCGCACGCGGCGCCGGTGCGGTTGGACGGCCTGCGGCGGTAACGCCGCCTCCCTCCCCCCGCAAAGGGGGGAGGGAGGTGCGCGTCAGCGCTTGGTGTTCCCCGCCGTCTGCCCGAACATCACCTTCTTGGCGTCCTCGCTCATGGTCTTGCCGTGGTCGGGGTTGACCTCCGGAGCGCGGGCGTAGGCGGCCTTGGTGGCCGGGCGCTCGGCGATGGCGTGGAACCAGCGCTTCAGGTTCGGGTGATCGTCGAGGGTCTGGCCCTGCTTCTCCCACGGGACGATCCAGGGATAGGCCGCCATGTCGGCGATGCCGTAATCGCCGGCGACGAAGTCGCGGTCGGCGAGCCGTCGGTCGAGGACGCCGTAGAGCCGGTTGGTCTCGTTGACGTAGCGGTTGATCGCGTAGGGGATCTTCTCGGGGGCGTATTGCGAGAAGTGGTGGTTCTGGCCGAGCATCGGGCCGAGGCCCCCCATCTGCCAGAACAGCCATTGCAGCGCCTCCTGCCGGCTGCGGAGGTCCGTGGCCAGGAACCGTCCGGTCTTCTCGGCGAGGTAGAGCAGGATCGCGCCCGACTCGAACAGCGTGATCGGCGCGCCGCCGTCGGCCGGCGCGTGGTCGACGATCGCCGGCATGCGGTTGTTCGGCGCGATCTTCAGGAAGCTGGGATCGAACTGCTCGCCCTTGCCGATGTTGACCGGCTTGATCGTGTAGGGGAGGCCGACCTCCTCGAGGAACATCGTCACCTTGTGGCCGTTCGGGGTTGGCCAGTAGTAGAGATCGATCATCGAAACATCCTCAGGTGACGTGGACCGTCGCGCCCTCGATGCCGCAGGTGGGTCGGATGCGCCGCGGATCAAGCGGCGTTCGGCACGGGGCGCCTCTGGGACCGCCTGCGCATCGGTCATACCGCAGGGACCACGTTGGCCGTCGGCCTTTCGCAATCGTATCTTCGTCTTCACGCCGCCATCGATCAAATGCGCGGCAATCCTTGGCCGTTTCCTTCAGGCCCGCCATGGTTTGAGTCGCGTCATCGGGGAGGCGGGTCATGATCAGCGCGACGTCGATCAGCAGTGCCGGCCTTGCTGCCGCGTTGCAGAGGTTCGAGTCGACCGCCACGCGCGTGGCCGAGATCGGGACGAGCCTTCCGAGCGCGGCCCAGGTCGACCTGTCGAGCACGGCCGTCCAGCTGATCGAGGACAAGGCCGCCTTCGCGGCCAACGCGGCGGTCCTGCGCGCGTCCGACGCGATGGAGCGGACGGTCCTCGACATCCGCGTCTAGGGCCGCGACACCGATCGAACCTTGCCCGCGCCCCGGCGACCCCGTAAGACCGATGGCATGTCGGGGTGTAGCGCAGTCTGGTAGCGCACCTGGTTTGGGACCAGGGGGTCGTAGGTTCGAATCCTATCGCCCCGACCATCGATTTCCGGAGCGGTGTCTGAAGGCCATGTCGAGCGCCCGCATCTTCCAGCCGTCGAAGGACGCGTCCCAGTCGGGGACGGCCCGGACCAAGGTCTGGCACCTCGAGTTCGACCAGACCGCGCCGCGCGAGACCGACCCGCTGATGGGCTGGACCGGCTCGGGCGACATGCTGCAGCAGGTCCACCTCAAGTTCGAGTCCCTCGAGGATGCGGTCGCCTACGCCAAGAAGGCCGGCATCGCCTACCGCGTCGAGGAGCCGAAGACGGCCCCCCCGCGCAAGGGGCTGTCCTACTCCGACAATTTCAAGTTCAACCGCACGGCGCCCTGGACGCACTGACCGGGACGCGCCGAGCCGATCGGCTCAGGCCTCGTCCTTGCGCGCCTTCCAGGCCGCGTAGGGCGCGGTCGCGTCCGGCACGTCGAGGTGCTTCAGCCGCATCGGCTGCGCGTCGAGCGGGCGGCACAGCTCGGCGTAGATCTCGGCGCCGAGCAGCCCGAACTCGCCGGCCGTGGCGGCGGCGTTGGCGAAGTAGCCCTCGCGGATGCCCGACAGCCGCATCGCGGCGTGGCACATCGGGCAGGGCTGGCCGCTGGCGTACATCACGCTGCCGGACAGGTCGCGGCTGTTGAGGCGCCGGCTCGCCTCGCGCAGCGCCACCATCTCGGCATGCCCGGTCGGGTCGTTGGTGGTGTGGACGTTGTTGGCGACCCGGGCCAGGACCTCGTCGCCGCGCACCAGGACGGCGCCGTAGGGCGTGCCGCCGTCGCAGACGTTGTCGGCGGCCAACTGCACCGCCTCGCTCAGGTACCGTGCGTGATCGCTCATGATGGTCGGTCCTCCCGGATGCGGTCGGGAACGCCCAGGGGCGGAGAACGGTTCGATCCGGCCGCTCAGAACGCGTAGCGCACGGTGCAGTACGGCATCGTCTCCGCGAGCACCGCCTTGAAGCGCGTGAGCCAGCGGCCCTTCCAGCCGGCGCGGTAGCGGACGTTGGCGCCGCCGCCTTCGGAGACCTTGGCCTCCTGGATGTCGGGCCGCCACAGCAGCTCCTCGGCGCGCGGATGCCAGCCGAGATTGACCGCGTGCAGGCCGGCATTGTGGGTCAGCAGGATGATCTCGCACTTGAGCTGGGCCTTGGCGGCGTCCGACAGCGTGCCGTCGATCTCGGTGAACAAGGCCCGCCAATCCGCCTCCCAGCCCTCGTAGAGGATGACCGGCGAGAAGTTGACGTGGACCTCGTAGCCCGCGGCCACGAAGTCGTCGATCGCCGCGATCCGCTCCGCGATCGGCGTCGTGCGCACGTCGACCACCTTGGCGATCCGTGCCGGCATCAGCGAGAATCGGATGCGGGTGCGCCCCTGCGGGTCGTAGGCGAGCAGGTCGCGGTTCACCGCCTTGGTCGCGAACGAGCCCTTGGCGTTGGGCAGGGTGCGGAACAGCGCGACGAGGTCGCGGACGTTGTCGCAGATCGCCGCGTCGACCGAGAGGTCGCCGTTCTCGCCGATGTCGTAGACCCAGGCGGCGGGATCGATGGTGTCGGGCTCCGGCAGCGCGCCCTGCTTCCGGGCATGCCGCGCGATCGCCGCGCAGGCGGCCTCGACGTTCACGAACAGCGAGATCGGGTTGGAAAACCCCTTGCGCCGCGGCACGTAGCAGTAGGCGCAGGCCATGGCGCAGCCGTTCGAGGTCGAGGGCGCGATGAAGTGGGCGCTGCGGCCGTTGGGCCGCATCGTCAGCCCCTTCTTCACCCCGAGCACCAGCGTCGAGCGCTTGATCCGGACCCAGTCCTCGACCGAGCCCTCGTTACCGTGGAGCGCCGGGATGTTCCAGTGCGAGGGCACCGGGATGCGCGTCGCGTCCGGGTAGCGCGCCAGGATCTCGCGCCCGCGCGGAAACGTCTCCACCGCGGGCTCGTGATAGATCGTGGAGATGTCGAGGAGGTCGCCGATCGAGGCCATGCGGGGTCCGGCGGCCCGGAACGCGGCCGCCCCTGCGATATGGGGCGCCGGCTCAGAGCCGCGAGAGCAGGTCGGCCTTCTTCTCGGCGAACTCGGCCTCGGTCAGCACCCCGCGGCCGTGAAGCTCGGCGAGCCGCTCAATCTTCGTGAACACGTC
The DNA here is from genome assembly GCF_022829665.1 of Methylobacterium sp. E-041. Taxonomy (NCBI): domain Bacteria; kingdom Pseudomonadati; phylum Pseudomonadota; class Alphaproteobacteria; order Hyphomicrobiales; family Methylobacteriaceae; genus Methylobacterium; species Methylobacterium sp. E-041. The sequence continues at coordinate 209,148 of NZ_JAKSYQ010000299.1, forward strand.
CCCGTCGCCCGACGAGTCCGGCGCCGTAGCAGGAGCGGAAGCGGGGGCGGGGGCCGAAGCGGGAGAAGCGTCGCGCGCGGGCGTCGGCGCGTCCGGCGCGAGGCGGCGCAGCGTATCGAGGGCGATGCTGCCCTGCGGCCCGATGAAGCGCAGGGCGCCGTCGGACTGGGAGACCCCCGAGATCTGGTGCTCGCCGGTGTCGTAGAGCGCGACCCCGGCGTCGGACTCGATCGCCAGGCGCCGCGTCTCCGGGAAGTAGGCATAGCGCAGGCCGTTCTGGGCGCCCGCGCTCGACGGCCGGCCGAGGCCCGCCGGCCACCACTCGCCGCCGCCGCGGCCGCCCGCGGCCCGGCCGCTCCCGCTCCAGCCGCCCGGGGGCAGGGCGTCGGCCAGCTCGGCGCAGAGGCCGGCGACGCGGGCTTTCAGCTCCGCGTCGAACATCCGCCCGACCATGACCATGCCGCCGGAGAACCACTGGCCCATGCCGCCGAGCTCCGGGTGGTCGAACTGCGCCATCGTGCCGTTGCCGGCCTCCAGCGCCCGCATCAGATGGCGCACCGCTTCGAGGCTGACGCCGTGGCGATCCGCCACGATCTGCAGCCCGGAGGCGTGGTCGGGGCCCTCGTCGTTGTGTGCCTCAAGGGTCATGCGGGCTGCTCCGGGGGACGCGATGCGCCGAGGCGCTGCTGGGGGCCGCGTGTGCCGGGCCTCGTGCCCGGGGCGAGCCCGCACTATGCCGCGGTCGGCGGAGCGGTGGAAGAACCCGGGCTGCGCAAAAATGCCAGGCCCGCGAACGGTTTCCGCCCGAACCTTCGGCACCCCTCGCTGCGCTGCAAAAATTTCGCGCACGGCGGAGCTTCGCCCACGGACGCACGTTCACAAAATGGCCCGGGGGCCCCGCTGCCGAGCGTCAGGCAGCGGTCGTCGTGATGCGGCCCCGGCCGCCGGAGTGAACATGGCCGACCATAACCGCTACGCAGCCTCGACCCGTCCCGTTCGTTCGCGCATCCAGGAAGGCAAGCCCTATCCCCGCGGCGCGACCTGGGACGGCCTCGGCGTGAACTTCGCCGTCTTCTCCGCCCATGCGACCAAGGTCGAGCTCTGCCTGTTCGACGAGTCCGGCGAGAAGGAGATCGAGCGGATCGCGCTGCCCGAATACACCGACGAGGTCTGGCACGGGTACCTGCCCGACGCGCGCCCCGGCACGATCTACGGCTACCGCGTCCACGGCCCCTACGAGCCCAAAGCCGGGCACCGCTTCAACCACAACAAGCTGCTGATCGACCCCTACGCCAAGGGGCTCGTCGGCTCGATCACCTGGAACCCGGCCCTGTTCGGCTACCAGATGGAGACCGGCGACGACCTGACCTTCGACGAGCGCGACAGCGCGCCGTTCACCCGTCGCAGCCAGGTCATCGACCCGGCCTTCACCTGGGGCGCCTACCGCAAGCCGAACATCCCCTGGGAGAAGACCATCATCTACGAGGCCCACGTGAAGGGCCTGACCAAGAACCATCCGCGGGTGTCCGAGCGCCTGCGCGGCACCTATGCGGGCCTCGGCAACCCCGACGTGCTCGACTACATCAAGAGCCTCGGCGTCACCGCGGTGGAGCTGCTGCCGGTCCATGCCTTCGTGCAGGACGACTACCTGCAGGAAAAGAACCTGGTCAATTACTGGGGCTACAACACGATCTCGTTCTTCACCCCCGCGCGGCGCTACGCGGCGGTGCCGGACTTCGCCTTCTCCGAGTTCAAGGAGATGGTCGCGCGCCTGCACGGCGCCGGCCTCGAGGTGATCCTCGACGTAGTCTACAACCACACCGCTGAGGGCAACGAGAAGGGCCCGACCCTGTCGTTCAAGGGGATCGACAACGCCTCCTACTACCGGCTGCTGCCGGGGCAGGAGCGCTACTACATCAACGACACCGGCACCGGGAACACCTTCAACCTCTCGCATCCGCGCGTGCTGCAGCTCGTCATGGACAGCCTGCGCTACTGGGCGACCGAGATGCGCGTCGACGGCTTCCGCTTCGACCTCGCCACCATCCTGGGCCGCGAGCCGCACGGCTTCGACGAGGGCGGCGGCTTCCTCGACGCCTGCCGCCAGGACCCGGTGCTGAACGACGTGAAGCTCATCGCCGAGCCGTGGGATTGCGGCCCGGGCGGCTACCAGGTCGGCGGCTTCCCGCCGGGCTGGGCCGAGTGGAACGACCGCTTCCGCGACGACGTCCGCGGCTACTGGAAGGGCGACGAGGGTCTGCTGCCCGATCTCGCCAACCGCATCACCGGCTCGGCCGACAAGTTCAACAAGCGCGGGCGCAAGCCCTGGGCCTCGGTGAACTTCCTCACCGCGCATGACGGCTTCACCCTGCACGACACGGTCGCCTACAACGACAAGCACAACGAGGCCAACGGCGAGAACAACCGCGACGGCCATTCTCACAACCTCTCGTACAATTACGGCGTCGAGGGACCGACCGACGACCCAGCGATCCGCGCCGTGCGCCTGCGCCAGATGCGCAACATGCTGGCGACCCTGTTCCTGTCGCACGGCACGCCGATGCTGCTGGCCGGCGACGAGTTCGCGCGAACGCAGAAGGGCAACAACAACGCCTACTGCCAGGACAACGAGGTGTCGTGGATCGACTGGGGGGCGATCGGCGCCGAGGAGCGCGATCTCGCCGAGTTCACCCAACGCCTGATCCTGCTGCGCAACGCGCTGCCGATCCTGAGCCGCGGCCGCTTCCTCACGGGCCGGTACGACGAGGAGTTCGGCGTCAAGGACGTGACCTGGCTGCGCCCAGACGGGGCCGAGATGGGGTCCGAGAACTGGACCGACGGTGGCGCGCGTTCGCTCGCGGTGCTGCTCGACGGGCGGGCCCAGGCGACCGGCGTTCACCGCCGCGGCGGCGATGCCACCCTGCTCATCATGTACAACGCCTACCACGACCTCGTGCAGTTCACCCTGCCGGAGTCGGTTGGCGGATCGGCCTGGACGCGCCTGCTCGACACCAACCTGCCCGACAGCCAGGAGATCGCGAGCTTCGCCTCGGGCGAGCGCTACGACGTCACCGGCCGCTCGATGCTGATGTTCGTGCTGAAGCCGGACGACACGCCCGGCGACGCGGTGACGGAGATGGAGCGGTCCTACCAGCACGTGATGCAGGCCTTCGAGCGGGCCAACATCCACGAGGTCCACTTCCACCTCGACGAATCCGATCGCTGATTTCGGCGTCTTCCCCTCGGGCTGACGATCTGCCACGAGGGGCTGAATACAAAAATCGGACGATCGCGGGCCGCCGTGCGTTGGGTATCGACGCGCGGCGGTGACGCGTCTGACGGTCATGCGTCGAGGGATCCATCATCCATGCCCAAGATACTGCTGGTCGAAGATCACGAGGAGATCTGGGATTTCCTGTCCCGCCGGCTCAAGCGTCGCGGGTACGAGGTGATCCTGGCCCATGACGGCGAGGCCGGGGTGCAGCAGGCGCGCTCGGGGCGCCCCGACGTGATCCTGCTCGACATGAACCTGCCGATCCTCGACGGCTGGTCGGCGGCGCGCGCGCTGAAGTCCGGCAGCGACACCCGCGGCATCCCGATCATCGCGCTCACCGCCCACGCCATGTCGGGCGACCGCGACAAGGCGATCCAGGCCGGCTGCGACGACTACCACCCGAAGCCCGTCGATTTCTCGAAGCTGCTCAGCCAGATCAGCGCGGCTTTGGGCGAGACGGCGTCGGCCTGAGGCGGGCCATTCTTCCCTCCCCCTGGAGCGGGGGAGGGTGGGCCTCGCGTCGGCGAGGGTCGGGAGAGGGGAGCGACCTCTCCGGACAACGCGCTCCCTTCTCCCGACCCGCTTCGCGGGCCACCCTCTCCCGCAGGGGGGAGGGAAGAGGCGGCGGCGGACTTCAGCGTAACCGGAGCGTAATCCCATGAGCGACGATCCCGTCACCGCGCAGCGCCTCAAGAACGGCCTGCCGGTCTTCGTCGCGCTGGCCTCGTTCCTCCTCGTCGTCGCGGTGATGGCGGCGCTGTATTTCGGGCGCGACATCCTCGTGCCGGTGACGCTCGCGATCCTGCTGAGCTTCGTCCTGGTGCCGGCGGTGCGCCTGCTCGGGCATATCCGCGTGCCGCGGGTGCCGGCGGTGCTGCTCGTCGTCGTGGTGGTGTTCGGCGCGCTGTTCGGGATCGGAACCCTGATCGCGCGCGAGGGCGGCCAGCTCGTGTCCGACCTGCCGCGCTATTCCCTGGTGATGCAGGACAAGATCAAGTCTCTGCGCGGGGCGACCGCCGACACCGGCACGCTGTCGCGAATCGTCGACGTGTTCCAAGACCTGAGCGCGACCCTGTCGCCGCCGCCGCCGCCCGAGCTGAAGGGCGATCCGGGCACCGCCGGGCATCCGCTCACCGTCGAGATCCGCGCGGCGCGGGCCGGCTTCGTCGAGAACCTCCAGACCTTCGCCGGGCCGATCCTGCACCCGCTGGCCACCACCGGCCTGATCCTGATCTTCACGATCTTCATCCTGCTCCAGCGCGAGGATCTGCGGAACCGGATGATCCGGCTGGCCGGCGGCTCGGGCGACCTGCGCCGCACCACCGCGGCGATCGACGACGCGGCGCGCCGCCTCAGCCGGTTCTTCCTGGCGCAGCTCGCCCTCAACGTCGCCTTCGGCGTGGTGATCGGCGTCGGGCTGTGGCTGATCGGCGTGCCGAGCCCGACCTTGTTCGGGGTGCTCGCGGCGATCCTGCGCTTCGTGCCCTATATCGGCGCCGCGATCAGCGCCCTGCTGCCGCTGGTGCTGGCGGCCTCGGTCGATCCGGGCTGGACCATGGTGATCGCCACCGCGGCCCTGTTCCTGGTGGTTGAGCCGATCGCCGGCCACGTGATCGAGCCGCTGCTCTACGGGCACTCCACCGGGCTCTCGCCGATCGCGGTCATCCTCTCGGCGACCATCTGGACCTTCCTGTGGGGGCCGATCGGCCTCGTGCTCGCCACCCCGCTCACCGTCTGCCTCGTCGTGCTCGGCCGCCACGTCGACCGGCTCTGGTATCTCGACGTGCTGCTCGGCGACCAGCCGGCGCTCGATCCGCCGGAGATCTTCTACCAGCGCATGCTCGCCAACGATCCGGCCGAGGCGATCGACCAGGGCCGGCAGTTCCTCAAGGAGCGGGCGCTCGTCACCTACTACGACGAGGTCGTGCTCGCCGGCCTCAGGCTGGCGCAGGAGGACCTGTCGCGCGGGACGCTCGACCGGGAGCGCCAGGGCGAGGTCGGCGCCGCGATCCGCACCGTGGTCGCGCGGCTCGGCACCACGCCGGTGGCCCGGCGCCCCGGCAGGGGCAAGGCCCGCACCGGGAGCTCCGAGGCCGCCGCCGCCGTCGCCGCGGCAGGGCCGGACCGCAAGGTCGCCGCCGTCGTGCTCAAGCCGTCGGACCTTGCGCCGGCCTGGCGCGGCGCGGTGCCGGTGCTCTGCGTCTCGAGCCGCGGCCCGTTCGACGAGGCGGCGACGCTGATGCTGAGCCAGACCCTCGACCGCCACGGCCTGCGCTCCGAGGTGATCGCGATGTCCGCGATCCGCGCCGGCGCGCGGCCGAAGGATGTCGGCAGTCTGGCGATGATCTGCTTCTCCTATCTCGAGCCGGTGAGCCTGTCGCAGATCCGCTTCACCGTGCGGCAGGCGCGCGCCGCGGTGCCGGGCGTCAGCGTCCTCGTCGGGTTCTGGGGCGAGCGCGATCCCGCCACCCTCGATCGCCTGCGCCGGGCGACCTCGGCCGACTTCCTGGTCACGACGCTCAACGATGCGATCGAGAACGCCATCGCGGTCTCGCGCATGCCGGCGGCGGCGCCGGCGCATCCGGCCGCGCGATCCGAGCCCCGCTTGCCGCAGGCCGCCGAGTAGCGGCGGCGGTCGACGATGTGGGCGACGTCGTGCACCGGCCGGCGCGACGGCTCGCCCGCGAGGACCGCGGATCACGCCTTCGCCGATGCGCGAGACCGGCTCGACGGGCGGCATCCGCGCTTTCGGCTTCGGCGCGGGCCTGACCTTCGCCAGAATGCCGGGATCGCCCGGGTGCCCCCTGGCGTTATCGCGGTGGCGTCGATCCGGATCGTGCGCCAGAACGCGTTTGCGCAGGGGCAGCGGCTCGCCGGCGTCGAACGAAGCGATGGAGCGGCCGACCGATGCCGAAGGATGAGACCCCGTCGACATGACCCAGACGCCCGAGACACCGCCGACCGGCCGCACCACCCGTGTCGGCACCGGGTCCGTCTCCGCCATGTCGGACCCGCGCAACGAGATCTTCTTCGCGGCCGTCGAGACGACCCGCATGCCGATGACGGTGACGGACCCGCGCCAGTCTGACAACCCGATCATCTTCGCCAACAACGCCTTCATCGCGATGTCCGGCTACAGCCGCGAGGAGATCGTCGGCCGCAACTGCCGCTTCCTGCAGGGACCGGAGACCGACCGCGAGGCGGTCGCGCAGGTGCGCGCGGCGATCGACGAGCGGCGCGAATACAGCACCGAGATCCTGAACTACCGCAAGGACGGCTCGACTTTCTGGAACGCGCTGTTCGTCTCGCCGCTCTACGACACCGCGGGGGAGCTGCTGTACTTCTTCGCCTCGCAGCTCGACGTGTCGCGCCGCCGCGACGCCGAGGAGGCCCTGGGCCAGGCCCAGAAGATGGAGGCGCTCGGCCAGCTCACCGGCGGCATCGCGCACGATTTCAACAACTTGCTCCAGGTCATCGTCGGCTACGTCGACATCCTAAGCGCCGGGCTCGAGAAGCCGGATGCCGACAAGGGTCGCCTCGGGCGTGCCGCCGACAACATCCGCCAGGCCGCGCAGCGCGCCACGACGCTGACGCAGCAGCTCCTCGCCTTCTCGCGCAAGCAGCGGCTGGAAGGCCGCGCGGTCAACCTCAACGCCCTGATCGAGGGCATGCGCGACATGGTCGCCCGCTCCGTCGGCGAAGCGATCACCGTCGACTACGACCCGGCGCCGGACCTGTGGAACTGCCGGGTCGACCCGACCCAGGCCGAGGTCGCGCTGCTCAACGTGATGATCAACGCCCGCGACGCGATGCCGGAGGGCGGCCGCATCCGCATCGTCACCGAGAACCTCGACGTGTCCGAGCGCGACATCACCGGGACCGGCCCCTTGCGCGCCGGCCGCTACGTCCGGGTCTCGATCACCGACACCGGCACCGGCATGCCGCCCTCGGTGCTGGCGCGGGTGATGGACCCGTTCTTCACCACCAAGGAGGAGGGCAAGGGTACCGGGCTCGGCCTCTCGATGGTCTACGGCTTCGCCAAGCAGTCGGGCGGCGCGGCCCAGATCGAATCGGTCCAGGGGGAGGGCACCACCGTGCGCCTGTCGTTCCCGGTGACCGAGACCGGGGTGAAGGAGGCGCCGAAGCCGGCGGCCCGCGCCATCGAGCGCCAGGGCACCGAGACCATCCTGATCGTCGACGACCGCGAGGACGTGGCCGAGCTCGCCCGGACGATCCTGCGCGACTTCGGCTACGTCACGCTGATGGCCGGGAACGGGCGCGAAGCCCTGGAGATCCTCGACGGCAACGACCGCATCGACATGATCTTCACCGACCTGATCATGCCCGGCGGCATGAACGGGGTGATGCTCGCCCGCGAGGCGCGGCGCCGGCAGCCGCGGCTCAAGGTGCTGCTCACCACCGGCTACGCCGAGGCGAGCCTGGAGCGAACCGACGCGGGGGGATCCGAGTTCGACGTGTTGAACAAGCCCTACCGCCGCACGGACCTGATCCGTCGCGTGCGCGCCGTCCTAGACGGGCCGACCGGGACCGGCTGAGGACGCTGCGCCGGCGGACGGGTGAATCGGGCGGAGACGCGAGGTCGATCATGCCGCAGGGCGACAAGGGCAAGTACACCGACAAGCAGGTGCGGAAGGCCGAGCACATCGCCGACTCGTACGAGAAGCGCGGCGTGCCCGAGGAGGAGGCCGAGGCCCGCGCCTGGGCGACGGTCAACAAGGACGACGGCGGCGGCAAGAAGCCCGGCGGCTCCGGCCGGGGCAAGGCCACCGGCCACCCGGCGGCGCATGCGGGCGGGGAGAAGGGCGGCAAGGCGGGCGGCAAGGCCTCGGCCGCGCGCACGCCGGAAGAGCGCTCCGCCTCCGCCAGGAAGGCGGCCGCCACCCGCAAGGCGAATCGCGGCGGCTGACCCCTGCTGCCGGCGGCGGTCGCCAAACGGCGGCGATCCGGCTACCCTCCGCCGAGCGCTCGCGGACCTGGTTGGCCAAAAGTCCAACTTGCCAAGGCCTCCCATCTGGCTTTGGCTGCGATCGGCCAGCGAGAAGCCGAAAAAGGCCGGCACGCCATGCCGGAACCGCACGGAGGAACAGCACCATGAACAAGCCGGAATTCTTGGCCGACGCCAAGACCAAGTCGCCGTTCTCGGCCCGCTACGACAACTTCATCGGCGGGCAGTGGGTCGCGCCGGCGAACGGCCGCTACTTCGAGAACACCTCGCCGATCACCGGCCGGGTCATCTGCGAGGTCGCCCGCTCGGACGCGCAGGACGTGGAGAAGGCGCTCGACGCCGCCCACGCCGCCAAGGAGGCCTGGGGCCGCACCTCGGCCGGCGAGCGCGCCCGCATCCTCAACAAGATCGCCGACCGGATGGAGGAGAACCTCGACCTGATCGCGCTGGCCGAGACCTGGGACAACGGCAAGCCGATCCGCGAGACGGTGAACGCCGACATCCCGCTCGCCATCGACCACTTCCGCTACTTCGCCGGCTGCATCCGCGCCCAGGAAGGCGGCATCTCCGAGATCGACCACGACACGGTCGCCTACCACTTCCACGAGCCGCTGGGCGTCGTCGGCCAGATCATCCCGTGGAACTTCCCGATCCTGATGGCGGTGTGGAAGGTCGCCCCGGCGCTCGCCGCCGGCAACTGCATCGTGCTGAAGCCGGCCGAGCAGACCCCGGCCTCGATCCTCGTGGTGCTGGAGCTGATCGCCGACCTGCTGCCGCCGGGCACGCTCAACGTCATCAACGGCTTCGGCCTGGAATGCGGCAAGCCGCTCGCCTCCTCGCCCCGCATCGCCAAGATCGCCTTCACCGGCGAGACGACGACGGGCCGGCTGATCATGCAGTACGCCTCGCAGAACCTGATCCCGGTGACGCTGGAGCTCGGCGGCAAGTCGCCGAACATCTTCTTCGCGGACGTGGCCAACGAGGACGACGATTTCTTCGACAAGGCGCTCGAAGGCTTCACCATGTTCGCCCTCAACCAGGGCGAGGTCTGCACCTGCCCGAGCCGCGCGCTCGTGCACGAGTCGATCTACGACCGGTTCATGGAGCGCGCGGTCAAGCGCGTCGAGGCGATCACCCAGGGCTCGCCCCTCGATCCCACGACGATGATCGGCGCGCAGGCCTCGTCCGAGCAGATGGAGAAGATCCTCTCGTACATCGACATCGGCCGGCAGGAGGGCGCGCAGGTGCTCACCGGCGGCGCGCGCAACGTGAAGGACGGCGACCTGGCCGACGGCTTCTACGTGCAGCCGACGGTGCTCCAGGGCCACAACAAGATGCGGATCTTCCAGGAGGAGATCTTCGGGCCGGTGCTCTCGGTGACGACCTTCAAGGACGACGCCGACGCGCTCGCCATCGCCAACGACACGCTCTACGGCCTCGGCGCCGGCGTGTGGACCCGCGACGGCACCCGCGCCTACCGCTTCGGCCGCTCGATCCAGGCCGGCCGCGTCTGGACCAACTGCTACCACGCCTACCCGGCCCACGCGGCCTTCGGCGGCTACAAGCAGTCCGGCATCGGCCGCGAGAACCATCGCATGATGCTCGATCACTACCAGCAGACCAAGAACATGCTGGTGAGCTACTCGGCCAAGAAGCTCGGCTTCTTCTAGGCCTGCGAGAAACCGCCCCGGCCGCCAAGGCCGGGGCTTCGGTCTCGACCGCAAGACGACGTCGCCCGAGACGACCTTGCCCCGGCCCGCAACGGCCGGGGCTTTTTGCCGGTGCCGATCGCCGCCCGGCGCGGGCCCCCTGCATTTCGGCGCGGCGCGATCCACATAGGATCGAGCCGGGCGATCACGGCGAACGGGAGCGACGCATGACGGAGACCGCGACGACCGAGACCACCGCCGAGCAGGCCGGCGTCGACGGCACCCCGTTGCGGGTCACCGCGACGCCCGCCGCCCTCGAGCTGATCGCGGAGCTGCGGGCCGAGCACGGCCCAGTGATGTTCCACCAGTCGGGCGGATGCTGCGACGGCTCCTCGCCGATGTGCTACGGCGTCGGCGACTTCATCACCGGCGACGGCGACGTCCATCTCGGCCAGGTCGGCGGCGCGGACTTCTACATCAGCCGCCCGCAATTCGCGGTCTGGAAGCACACCCACATCATGCTCGACGTGGTGCCCGGGCGCGGCGGCATGTTCTCCCTCGAGAACGGCCGCGAGAAGCGCTTCCACATCCGCTCGCGCCTGTTCACCGCAGCCGAGAACGCGGCCCTCGACGGCGCCTGCAAGCTCTGAGCGCCGCCGCCGGTCCGCGCGGGCTCAGCGCGCCTCGGACCGGTCGCCGGCCAGCCTTTCGGCGCGGGTGCGCTCGTCGGCGGTGAGCCCGGCGAGCGCCTGGTCGAGCCAGGCATCCGACAGCCCCTGGCCGGCCGCCGTGAGGTTCCAGGCCGCGGCCTCGACCGGGTTCTTCGGCACGCCGCGCCCGGTGGCGTAGAGCCGTGCGACGCGGTTCTGGGCGATGGCGTTGCCGCGGGCGGCCGCGTGCAGGAAGTAGCGGGCGGCGCGTCCCTCGTCCTTTGGAAGGCCCTTGCCGTTGAACAGCAGGATCGCGAACTCGACCTCCCCGGCGAGGTCGCCGTTGTCGGCCGCCCGCCGGAACAGCTCGGCCGCCTTGGTCGCGTCCTGCGGCACGCCGCGGCCCTGCAGGTAGAGCACCCCGAGATCGTGCTGGGCCGGGCCGATCTCGCCGTCGGCGGCCTTGCGGAACATCGTCGCCGCCCGCGCCAGGTCGGCCTCGCTGCCGCTGCCGAGCAGCAGCAGCGCGAAGTTGTAGGCCGCGGTCGGCGAGCCGTGCTCGGCCGCCTGCTCCAGCCAGCGCCGGCCGGCCTTCGGGTCCTTGGGCACGCCGCGCCCGTCGAGGGACATCAGCCCGAGCGAGGACATCGCCCCGGGCTCGCCCTGCGCCGCGGCGAGGCGGTACCAGTCGGCGGCCTTCACCGGATCCGGCTTGATGCCGAGGCCCTGGTTGTACAACTCGCCGAGCAGCGTCATCGCCGCCGCGTCCTTGCGGTCGGCCTCGATCCGCTTCGTCGCCTCCCGGAACGCGGTCACGTACTGCCCGCGCTGATAGGCGCCGTAGGCGAAGTCCGGCGTGCGGTCGGTCGGCGGCGGTCGGGCGCCGCCGGAATAGCCGATGGTGTAGGGGGTCGGCAGCTCGCGCATCGGCGGCTTCACCGGATCGGTGCCCGGCGTCTTGGCCGGCTCGACCGTGCCGGGGGACGCGACGGCGGGGCCGCCGGCGGAGACGGCCCCCCCGGCCATGAGCAGTGCGAATCCGAGGGCGCGGAATCGCCTCACGAGGCGACCTCCGACAGCGACGTCTGCAGCGTCGCGATGCGTGCGGGATCGTCCATCCACAGGCCGCTCTCCAGCCCGACGAACTCGGCGCCGGTGGCCGCGAGCCCGGCGATCTCGGTCTCGGCGCAGGCGACGCCGATGCAGGGGGTCTCGAAGATCTCGGCCCACCACGCGGTGCGCTCACGCACCGCCTCGGGTTCGGCGGCGACGCCGTCCGGGTAGAGGCCGCCGAACATCAAGTAGTCGATGCCCGCCTCGCCCGCATCCATCGCCGCGTGCCGGGTCTCGATCCCGCCGACGCCGAGGATCCGGCCGTCGCGCAGGCGCCCGCGCAGCTCCTGCAGCGTGCCGTCCTCGGGCTTGTCGACGTGGATGCCGTCGGCGCCGCCGCGGGCCGAGACGCTGACGAGGTCGCCCGGGAAGCCCGCCGCGGCGACGACCAGGGCCGCCCCAGCCGCCTGCACGGCGGGGGCGACGCGCTTGACCAGGGCGATCAGGCTGCGCTCGTCGGCCGGCGCCAGCCGCAGGATCACCGCGGCCACGTCGCCGGCGCCGCAGGCGCGCTCGAGCGCGGGCAGCAGCGCGTCGACATGCTCGGGCCCGACGCGATGCGGCGTCAGCAGGGTGAGGCGGGGTGCGTCGGTCATGCGCCCTGATACCGCCGCGCAGCGCGTCGGGGAAGCGGAGAGGGACGTTTCAGGGGCTGCGAAGGCGATCGATCCCGACGTCCTGCGCAGACCTTGGCAGGCCCGCTCGTCATTCCGGGGCTGCGCGAAAGAGCTTGGAATCCGGAACCACAGGGCGCGATCGGTTCGGCTCCGTCGGCGGATCCGGATTCCGGGTTCGCCCTTCGGCGCCCCGGAATGACGGGTATGGGGCGATCGGGTGGAGGTGAACCCTCCGATCGCCTGGAACGAAGACGGGTCGCCTCAGTTCGCGGTGATCTTCGGGGCGAGCGAGCCGTTGGCGTAGCGCTTGGCCATGGCCGAGACCGAGATCGGGCGGATCTTCGAGCCCTGGCCGGCGGTGCCGAACTCCTCGAAGCGCTGCTTGCACAGCTTGGTCATCGCCTCCATGGCGGGCTTGAGGTACTTGCGCGGATCGAACTCGGACGGATTCTCGGCCAGCACCTTCCGGATCTGGCCGGTCAGCGCCATGCGGTTGTCGGTGTCGATGTTGATCTTGCGCACGCCGTGCTTGATCCCGCGCTGGATCTCGGCGACCGGCACGCCCCAGGTCGGCTTCATCTGGCCGCCGTACCGGTTGATGATGTCCTGCAGCTCCTGCGGCACCGAGGACGAGCCGTGCATCACGAGGTGGGTCGTCGGCAGGCGCCGGTGGATCTCCTCGATGACGTTCATCGCGAGCACGTCGCCGTCGGGCTGGCGGGTGAACTTGTAGGCGCCGTGGCTGGTGCCCATCGCGACCGCGAGCGCGTCGACCTTCGTGGCGGCGACGAACTTCACCGCCTCGTCCGGGTCGGTGAGGAGCTGGTCGTGGCTGAGCACCCCTTCCGCGCCGTGGCCGTCCTCGGCCTCGCCCTCGCCGCTCTCGAGGGAGCCGAGCACGCCGAGCTCGCCCTCCACCGAGACGCCGGCCCAGTGCGCCATCTCCGACACCTTGTGGGTGATGCCGACGTTGTAGGCGTAGTCGGCCGGGGTCTTGCCGTCGGCCTTGAGCGACCCGTCCATCATCACCGAGGTGAAGCCGTACTGGATCGCGGTGGCGCAGGTGGCCTCGTCGCTGCCGTGGTCGAGATGCATGCAGACGGGAATGTGCGGGTAGATCTCGACGAGCCCGTCGATGAGCTTGGCCAGGACGATGTCGTTGGCGTAGGCGCGGGCGCCCTTGCTCGCCTGCAGGATCACCGGGGAATCGGTGGCGTCGGCGGCCGCCATGATGGCGAGCCCCTGCTCCATGTTGTTCATGTTGAAGGCCGGCACGCCGTAGCCGTACTCGGCGGCGTGATCGAGAAGCTGCCTCAACGTGATCCGCGCCATCGTCCGTGCTCCGTCTAAGCTCTGTTCGGGTCTGTGGGGGAAGAACGCCGCCACGGCACGCCTGGATCGCGTGGGGCGGCGCGAAATCGTTTCGCGGCTCAGTCCTTGGCGCGCAGCGCCTCGACGCCGGGCAGGGTCTTGCCCTCCAGCCATTCGAGGAAGGCGCCGCCGGCGGTCGAGATGTAGGAGAACCGCTCCGACACGCCGGCATGGTTCAGGGCGGCCACGGTATCGCCGCCGCCGGCGACCGAGACCAGCTTGCCGGCCGTGGTGCGCTCGGCCGCGTGCCGCGCCGCGGCGACCGTGGCGGCATCGAACGGCGTCATCTCGAAGGCGCCGAGCGGGCCGTTCCAGACCAGGGTCGCGGCTTCGTCGATCGCCGCGTCGATCTCGGCGACCGATCTCGGGCCGGCGTCGAGGATCATGCCGCCCTCGGGCACCGCGTCGACGGGCACAGTCTCGTTGGCGGCATTCGCCTTGAACTCGGAGGCGACGACCGCGTCGACCGGCAGGATGATCCGGCATTTCGCGGACTCGGCCGCGGCCAGGATGCGCAGGGCGGTCTCGGCGAGGTCCTTCTCGCACAGCGACTTGCCGACCGCCTTGCCCTGCGCGTGCAGGAAGGTGTTGGCCATGCCGCCGCCGATCACCAGCATGTCGACCTTGGTGACGAGGTTCTCCAGCAGGTCGATCTTCGACGAGACCTTGGCGCCCCCGACGAGCGCGATCACCGGGCGCTTGGGCGCCTCGAGCCCCTTGGTCAGGGCATCGAGCTCGGCCTGCATCAGGCGTCCGGCATAGGCCGGCAGGCGGTGGGCGAGGCCTTCCGTCGAGGCGTGCGCCCGGTGGGCGGCCGAGAACGCCTCGTTGACGTAGACGTCGCCGTTCGTCGCGAGCGCGTCGGCGAAGGCCGCGTCGTTCTTCTCCTCGCCGGCGTGGTAGCGGGTGTTCTCCAGCAGCAGCACGTCGCCGTCCCGCATCGCGGCGACGGCGGTCGCGGCGGCCTCGCCGACGCAATCCTCGGCGAAGGCCACCGGGCTTCCGAGCTTGTCCGACAGGGTGGCGACGACGGGCCGGAGCGAGTCCTTGGCCTCGCGCTTGCCCTTCGGCCGGCCGAAATGGGCGAGCAGCACGACCTTGCCGCCCTGGCCCGCGATCTCGCGGATCGTCGGCACCACGCGCTCGATCCGGGTCGCATCGGTGACGCGGCCGGCCTCCATCGGGACGTTGAGGTCGACGCGAAGCAGGACGCGCTTGCCGGCGAGCGGGCCGGCATCGTCGAGGGTGCGGAAGGCGGTCATGCGATCGGGCTCCGGTCGGCTTTCGGTCAGCGCGCGGGCGAAGGGGCGGGGGCGGGGGCCGGCGCCGCGGCGGTCGCGTTCGCGCGCGGCGGCAGCAGGCTGTCGAGGTTGAGCCGCTGCACGGCGATCATCAGCACGACGGTCAGCACGGCGGTGATGATCGCGGTGAGCACGAGGGCGCCGGTGCCGGGCAGGCGCCGCAGGCGCTCGGTCAGGCCGCGCATCTCCGAGCGGAGCGCCGCGAGGTCGGACTGGCGGGCCGCCTCGTTCATGCGGTTCGAGGCGCCCTCGACCTTGTCCTCGACCCGGGTCAGCAGCGACTCCGAGCGGGCGTACTTGTCCTCGATCCGCGAGGTCTTGTCCTCGATCCGCGCGAGCTGGTCGAACAGCTGGTTGGCGGCGATCGGCGTCGCGCCGGCCGGACCGGCGGCCGCGGGCTTGGCCTCGACGGGCTTGGCCTCGACAGGCCGGGTGTCGACGGGCCGGGTGTCGACGGGCGAAGTCGTCGTCGGGATGAAGTCCTGCCCGGTCGCGGTCTTGGGGGCGTCGGTCATTCGTCACGGACCCTTTCTCGTCTGCGGTTCGGAGGGCGGCCCGGCGGGGCGCGGCTTTTCGCGGATGGTCGGGCCGGGTCGCGAAACCGCCGGCCCGCGGGGTGTCCGCGAGCCGGCCGGGGGAGACGGATCAGATCGGCTCGTCAGATCAGCTTGGCCATCGCCACGGCCGTGTCGGCCATGCGGTTCGAGAAGCCCCACTCGTTGTCGTACCAGGCGAGGATGCGCACGAAGGTGCCGTCCATGACCTTGGTCTGGTCGAGGTGGAAGGTCGACGAGTGCGGGTCGTGGTTGAAGTCGATCGAGACGTTGGGCTGGTCGGTGTAGGCCAGCACGCCCTTGAGCGGGCCGTCGGCCGCCGCCACGATCGCCGCGTTGATCTCCTCGACGGAGGTGGCGCGCTTGGCGGTGAACACGAGGTCGACCGCCGAGACGTTCGGGGTCGGCACGCGGATCGAGGTGCCGTCGAGCTTGCCCTTGAGCTCCGGCAGCACGAGGCCGACGGCCTTGGCGGCGCCGGTCGAGGTCGGGATCATCGAGAGCGCGGCGGCGCGGGCCCGGTACAGATCCTTGTGCATCTGGTCGAGCGAGGGCTGGTCGTTGGTGTAGGAGTGGATCGTGGTCATGAAGCCGCGCTCGATCCCGACGAGGTCGTTGAGGACCTTCGCCACCGGCACGAGGCAGTTGGTGGTGCACGAGGCGTTCGAGATCACGTGGTGATCGGCCGTCAGCTTGTCGTGGTTGACGCCGTAGACCACCGTCAGGTCGGCGCCGTCGGCGGGCGCCGAGACGATGACGCGCTTGGCGCCGGCATCCAGGTGGGCCTTGGCCTTGTCCTTCGAGGTGAAGATGCCGGTGCACTCGAGCGCGATGTCGACGCCGAGCTCGCGGTGCGGCAGCTCGGCCGGGTTGCGCACGGCGGTGACGCGGATGCGGTTGCCGTCGACGATGATGGACTCGCCGTCGACCACCACCTTGGCGTTGAACCGGCCGTGGATCGAGTCGAAGCGCAGCAGGTGCGCGTTGGTCTCGACCGGCCCGAGGTCGTTGATCGCCACGACCTCGATGTCCTTGCGGCCGGCCTCGTGGATCGCGCGCAGAACGTTGCGGCCGATGCGCCCGAACCCGTTGATGGCAACCTTCACCGTCACGGCGTGACTCCTTCGCGAGATGAGGCGCCGACCTGCGGGCGCCGTTCGATGGTACCGGAACGGCGCGTCGGCCGTCCGGTGCTGCGGCCGGCTCTATGAACCGCCGAATTGAACCAGGGATGAACCGACGCGAGGCCTGGGCACAGGTCGCCGGGGACCATCCGTGAGACGGACGATGCGGGCGAGGGCCTCTTGACTGGCACGGGTCGGGTATCCGGACAAAGCGCGCGCGAGAACCGGCCAGGCGCGTGCGGCGGGTCTCTAACATGGTGCCCCGGGCTGTCAAAGCGAAGGACGGGGACCGCCTGTGCGAAGTCCTGACAATCCGGGCGGCCTGACCGGACTGGATTTGGCTGGGCGTCGGCGGCGGATTCGGCTGGAAATCCATCGCGGCATGGGGGAAACCTGCCGGCAGACATGAGCGATGCCGCAAGCCCCCCGACCGACCCGACCGGCGACCCGACCGGCGACGCCCTGCGCAGGCTCGACGCGGCGCTGCTGCAACTCGAAGCTGCGGTCGCCCGCCGGCTCGAGGCCGAGGCCAACCCCGACGACGTCGCGGCGGAGCGCGCGATCATGGCCGAGGACCGGGCCCGCCTCGCCGCGGCGCTCGACGCCGCGAGCGCGCGCCTCGCCGAGGTCGAGGCCGCCGCCGACACGGTCGGCCGCCGGCTGGATCGGGCGATCGGCACCGTCGAGACCGTGCTCGCCCGCCCGGACCCTTGACCGGGCGGCGCGCACGCGCCCAATCCGCCGACGTCCCGACCTTCTTGTCCTCGGCCGACCTGCAGCACGCATGCCCCAGATCAGCGTCACCATCGACGGCAAGAGCTACCGCATGGCCTGCGGCGAGGGCGAGGAGGCGCATCTGGCGGCGCTCGCCGCCGACCTCGGCGCGCGGGTCGCCGACATGCGCAAGGCCTTCGGCGAGATCGGCGACATGCGCCTTCAGGTGATGGCGGCGCTGACCATCTCCGACGAGGTGTCGGAGCTGAAGCGCCGGCTCGCGGTGGCGGAGGCCGAGGCCGAGCGGCTGCGCGCCGAGGTGGCCGCGTCGCAGGCGGTCGAGGCGGATCGGTCGGCCCGCGTCTCCGACGGCGTGTCGCGGGCCGCCGAGCGGATCGAGCGGATGGCCCGCACCCTCGCCGCCACCGCCGGGCCGGCGGGCGCCGACCATCGCTGATCGTCCCGGAACGATGCCGATCCGATGAAGCTTGGCCGGCTCCGGCTGCGTTGACCGGGCTGATGCGGCGCGTCCGCCGCCCCGAAAAAAGGCTCTCCATGACCATGACGATCACCGGCATCCGCGCGCGCCTCGTGCTCGGCAGCGCCCTCCTTGCCGGAACCGCGCTCTCCGGCGCCGCCGTGGCGCAGGAAACGGTCGCGTCCCAGCCCGGCACCGCGCCGGCGCTGACCAAGGTGGCGAGCTTCGAGCATCAGGTCACCGGCGTCACCGTCGGAAAGGACGGGCGCATCTTCGCCAACTTCCCGCGCTGGACCGAGGATACCGCGATCTCGGTCGCCGAGCTGAAGGACGGCAAGCTGACGCCGTTCCCCGATGCCGAGTGGAATGCGTGGCGCAACGCGAAGAAGGACGAGGTCGACGCGCGCAACCATTGGATCTGCGTTCAGAGCGTGGTTGCCGATCCGAAGGGCAACGTCTGGGTGCTCGATCCGGCCGCCCCCGCGATGGCGGCGGTGGTCAAGGACGGGCCGAAGCTCGTCGAGATCGACCTGACCACCAACAAGCCCGCCCGCACCATCGCCTTCGACGAGACGGTGGCGCCCCAGGGCTCGTACCTGAACGACGTGCGCTTCTCGCCCGACGGCAAGACCGCCTACCTCACCGATTCCGGCGCGAGCGGCGCCCTCGTCGTGGTCGACCTCGACAGCGGCAAGGCCCGTCGCCTGCTCGACGGCGACCCGACCACCATGCCCGACAAGAGCGTGACCGTGACCTACGACGGCAAGCCCCTGCGCCGGCCCGACGGGCGCGGCGTCGAGTTCGCGGCCGACGGCATCGCGCTCTCGCCCGACGGCAAGACGCTCTACTGGCAGGCGATCAAGGGCAAGACGCTCTACAGCCTCCCGACCGACGCGCTGACCGGGTGGTTGACGTCTTCGGTGGTGCCGAGCGCGCTCACCGACAAGAGCCTGTCGGGCAAGGTCGAGACGGTGGGCGAGAACGGCCCCGCCGACGGCCTGATCATCAGCCGGCACGACGGCCGGATGTACGTCAGCGCGCCGGAGGAGAACGCGGTGAAGGTCCGCGACCTGTCCGCCAAGGGCGGGAAGCCGACGGTGCTGATCCAGGATCCGCGCCTGCGCTGGCCCGACACCTTCGCCGAGGCGCCGGACGGCACCATCCTGTTCACGACCTCGCACATTCAGGACTCGGCCTTCTACAAGCCCGACGCCCCGGCGGCCCTGCCGACCGAGCTGTGGAGCATCAAGCCGGGCCCGGTGGACGCCACCGGCTCGACGGGCACGTCGACGAAGTAGGGGGCGACGCTCTCCCTCCCCCCGCTGCGGGGGAGGGAAGACGGGACGTCGCGAAAACGAGAAAGGCCCGACCATCCGGTCGGGCCTTTCTCGTCACCGATGCGGAGAGGCGTCCTACCCGGCGTAGGCGGCACCGGTCGTCTGCGGGAAGCGGTCGGCCAGGGCCCGGCGGAGCTTCTCCAGGGCGCGGTTCTCGATCTGGCGGACGCGCTCCTTGGAGATGCCGAGGCGATGCCCGAGGGCTTCCAGCGTGGCCTGGTCCTCGGCGAGGCGGCGCTCGCGCAGGATGCGCAGCTCGCGCTCGGACAGGACGGTCAGCGCCTGCTGCAGCCAGAGATGGCGGCGCTCGCCGTCCACCGTGGCGGTCACGGTCTCGTCGGGCAGCGCCGCGCCGTCGACGAGGAAGTCCATGCGCTCGGACGAGGCCTCGCTCTCCTCGCCGACCGAGGCGTTGAGCGACATGTCCGGGCCGGACAGGCGGGCGTCCATCAGCGCCACGTCCTCGCGGGAGACGCCGATGGCGGTGGCGATGCGGCGGTGGATCTCGTCGCCGACGCGCTCCTCGGTCGATTGCATCAGGCGTGCGCGCAGCCGCCGCAGGTTGAAGAACAGCGCTTTCTGCGCCGAGCTGGTGCCGCCGCGTACGATCGACCAGTTGCGCAGGATGTAGTCTTGGATCGAGGCCCTGATCCACCATGTCGCGTAGGTCGAGAACCGCACCTCGCGCTCCGGCTCGAACCGGGCGGCGGCCTCCATCAGGCCGACATGGCCTTCCTGGACGAGGTCGGCCATTGGCAGGCCGTAATGCCGGAAGCGACCGGCCAGCGCGATCACGAGGCGCATGTGCGCCGAGATCAGCTTGTGGAGGGCGCGCTCGTCGCGCTCGTCCTTCCAGCTCACCGCCAGCCCGCGTTCCTCGTCCCGCTGGAGGAACGGCGCTTCCATCGCGGTGCGAATGAACTGCCGACGAATTCCCGCGATTTCCGCCATGCCGCCTGCCTCTTCCTTCCGAGCGCTGCTGCGGCCTCGGCCGCGTCCTGCGGAGGCACCGGTCCGACCGGGCGTCCACGCAAGGCACCGAA
The DNA here is from genome assembly GCF_022829665.1 of Methylobacterium sp. E-041. Taxonomy (NCBI): domain Bacteria; kingdom Pseudomonadati; phylum Pseudomonadota; class Alphaproteobacteria; order Hyphomicrobiales; family Methylobacteriaceae; genus Methylobacterium; species Methylobacterium sp. E-041. The sequence continues at coordinate 229,339 of NZ_JAKSYQ010000299.1, forward strand.
CAACGGGAGGGCGAAGGCGAAGGTTCCGCCGGCGATCCAACAGGGCCGAGGATGTCCGGTTCCGTCGGACGCACGATTGCGCGATCGAAGGTTACCCGACCACCGCTCCATCGAGCGGGCGACGGCACGGACGAAAAAGCCCGGCGCTCGCGCGCCGGGCCTGATCGGGATGGGACGGGGCCGGAACGATCCCGGCCGGTCGGCGCGCCCTCAGGCGGCCTCTTCCTGGATGGCCTCGTCGCCGTCGGCCTCGGATTCCGCCTCCGCTTCGGCCTTGCCGCGACGGGGCGACTTCTGCAGGCTCTGGTCGATCAGCTTGAGCGCCTCGGTCTCGGTGATCCGGTTGACGGTCGAGATCTCGCGCACGATCCGGTCGAGGGCGGCCTCATAGAGCTGGCGCTCGCTGTAGGACTGCTCGGGCTGGGCCTCCGAGCGGTACAGGTCGCGCACCACCTCGGTGACCGAGAGCAGGTCGCCGGAATTGATCTTGGCCTCGTATTCCTGGGCGCGGCGCGACCACATCGTCCGCTTGACGCGGGCACGGCCGGTCAGCACGTCCAGGGCCTTCTTCACCAGTTCCGGCTCGGCAAGCTTGCGCATGCCGACGCTGTTGGCCTTCGCGGTCGGCACGCGCAGGACCATCTTGTCCTTCTCGAAGGAGACGACGAACAGCTCGAGCTTGTAGCCGGCGATCTCCTGCTCCTCGATCGCGGTGATGCGGCCGACGCCGTGGGCGGGATAGACCACCGCCTCGCCGGTCTTGAATCCCTGGCGGCCCGTCGTCGGCTTCTTGGCTGTTGTCATGCGAGAAGGGCCTCCAGAACAAAGCGCGGGGGGTTGCAAGCACCCGCGTGACCATGTCTTTCCGGGGTGGGACACCCGGCTTCAACCGCCCGACCGACGCCGCCGACCGGATCGGTCGGGAAGGCGAAAGCTCCCAGGCGCAGCCGTGCGCAGCCCATGATAGAACGGCCGCCGAAGGCGAAGCCTCCAGCAGTCGAGCGCGTGCCACCTGTTATCCTGGACGATCCGGAATTCGCGTTTTTGGACGCGACAGGCAGCACGTCAGGCGCGAGCGACGGCAGGCGGATTGTGTATCACAAATCAACCGTCGAATCAAAGCAGCGCGACGCGCTCCCGACGGTTCGACACCGTCCGAAGCACGTTATGCACGGTTTGGCTGAGGCCGGGACCGAGCCGGCAAGGCAACCGCGGCATCGAGGCCGCGGGCCGATGCTGGGGTGATCAGTCGCCGGTGCCGGGGGCGGCGGAGAAGTGCGCCTCGAACTTGCCGGCCACGCCGTCCCACTCTTTGGCGTCGCCGGGAGCGTCCTTCTTCTGGGTGATGTTCGGCCAGTCCTTGGCGTAGTCGGCGTTGACCTTCAGCCAGGTCTCGAGGTTCGGCTCGGTGTCCGGCTTGATCGCCTCGGCCGGACATTCCGGCTCGCAGACGCCGCAATCGATGCACTCGTCGGGATGGATGACGAGCATGTTCTCGCCTTCGTAGAAGCAGTCCACCGGGCAGACTTCCACGCAGTCCATGTACTTGCACTTGATGCAATTGTCGGTGACGACGTAGGTCATGGTGCGATTTTCGTCCTCGATCCGCGCTGGCCGCATCCGCGGTCGCCGGGGGCTCGAACGGTCTCGCGGGCGGGCGAGGACGCGTTCGGCTTGCGTGTCGACGGGCCTTGGGTCGGCCCTTGGATGGCAAGGGCTCTAGCCCCTGCCAAGGGGGCTGACAAGCGCACCCATGCCGCAACCGGCCCGCGGTGCCGGAGTGTGGCTTGTCTACACTGATTCCAGGGGCGGCTCGGGCTCGGAAACCGATCGGGCCTGCGCCGCCTCGCCGCCGGCCGACAGGTCCGCATACAATCGCCGGGCGACCTCGGCCGAGCCGCGGCGCGTCCCGAGGTCGACGACGCGCACGATGATCGTGGCGTGGGCGGCGGCCACCGTCAGCACGTCGCCGACGGCCAGGCCCTTCGCCGGCAGCGTGGTCCGGGTTCCGTTGAGGCGGACGTGGCCGTCCTCGACGAGGCGGGCGGCGAGCGAGCGGGACTTCGCCACCCGCGCGAACCACAGCCACTTGTCCAGCCGCTGCCGCCCTTCCTTCATGCGGACCGGTGATGCCTCAGCGCTTGCCGCCTTCGCCGGATTCGAGCTGCGCCTTCAGGGCGGCGAGCTTGGCGAAGGGCGAATCGGGATCGGGCGCCCGCTCGCGGCGCGGGGGGCGCGCATCCGGCCGGGGGCCGGCATGGCGCGGCTCGTCGCGCCGGTCGGGCCGGGCGCCGGGCTCGAAGCGCTCGCGGCGCGGGCCGTCGTGGCGGCGCGGACCCTCCGGGCGGCCGCCCTCGGGCCGGGGTCCGTCCGGCCGCGGCGGCCGGTCGCGGCCCTCGGCCGCATGGGGGCGCGGCCGGTCGCGACCGCCGTCCCGGCGCGGCTCGCCCTCGCGGCGCTCGCCCTGGGGCGCGCCCGGGGCGCCGTCGCGGCCGCGGCCGGCACCGCGCGGGCGGTTCGGGCGCGGGTTGGCCTGGCGCTGGTGACGCTGCAGCGTCCACACCTCGATGGTCGCCGGCTCCTCGGCGACGGTGTCGGCGAGAAGCTCGGACGCGGCCTCGGCGGGAATCGCGTCGACCGCCGGCGCGACGGCACCCTCGCCGACCGTCGGGGCCTCGGCCGTAGCCGCCTCGGTCGCCGGCGCCTCGACGGGCTCGGCCGCCGTCGCCTCGACGCCTGCCTCGTCCGTCGCCGGCTCGGCAATGGCCTCCTCGGCGGGCGCTGCTTCCGCAACCGGCCCCTCGGCGGCAGGCGCCGCCTCGGGCTCGTGCGTCGCCTCGGGCCCGTCGCCGTGGACGGCCTCCGCATCCGGCGCGTTCGGCTCCGCCGGGTCCGAGACGGCCTCCGAGGTCCCCGCGTCGGCGGGCGCGGCCTCGGCGACCTCGGTCTCGGAGGCCGCCTCGGGCGTGGCTTCCGCGGCGGGGGCGGCGGGCTGGACCGGCGTCGTCGACGCGGCGGGGAGCAGCGGCACCGTGATCGCCGGGCCAGGCCGGGTCTCGGCGGCGTAGCCCAGCGAGGTCAGGATCGAGGCGAAGTCCTCGCCCGAGCAGCCGACCAGCGAGGTCATGCCGACGGTGGCGACGAACCCGTCCTTATCCGCGGTGCCGGGGGGCGGCGCGCCGGGCGTGGTGCCGGGGCGATAGGCGACCGCGGGGCGGATCAGGTCGGCGAGCCGCTCGAGGATGTCCACGCGGACGGCGCGCCCGCCGCAGACGCGGAAGCCGGCGGCGCGATAGAGCCCCTTGGCGATCTCGGGATCGACCTTGATCGAGGTGCGGCCGGAGCCGGCGAGATGCCCGATCTCGTCGAGGCCGCGCTGCTCGAGGCCGCCGTTCTGCAGGGCCCAGAGCTGGGCGGCCAGCGTCCGCGGCGCCGGCTTGAGCAGGGCCGGCAGGAACAGGTGGTAGGCGCCGAAGCGGACGCCGTGCCGGCGCAGCGCGCCGCGGCCGTCCTGGTCGAGCGTGCGCATCTCCTGCGCCACGCGGGCGCGCTCCAGCACGCCGAGCGCCTCGACGACCTGGAAGCCGATGCCCTTGGCGAGGCCCGTGAGGTCGGCGGCGGTCTCGATCTCGATCAGCGGGCCGAGCAGGCGCGTCACGTGCGCCTTCAGCCAGGCGTCGAGGCGCGCCACCACCTTCTCGCGGGCGGGGCCGGCGAGCGCCTCGTCGGCAAGCAGGCGGATCTGGGGCGCGAAGATCTTGTCGCCGGGGGCGAGCTTGGCCACCGGCGCGCCGGTCCAGCGGATCACGCCGTCGTGGCTCAGCACCAGCGAGGCGTCGGCGGCTGCGGCGAAGCGCTCGGCGCGGGCCTCGATCTCGCCGGCGAGGCCCTTCTCGGCGGCGCTGCGGAGCGTCTTGGCCTCGTGGCCCTCGGCGCTGGCATCGGGCACGAACAGGAAGCCGTGGAGGTGGCCGACATGTTGACCCTCGACGGTCACGTCACCGTCGGGGGTAATCTGGGCTTCGAGCATCGTGTTCTCTCTCAGGCGCCGCATCAGGACGCTGGTGCGCCGATCGACGAAGCGGCTCGCGAGGCGTTCGTGCAGGGCGTCGGACAGCCTGTCCTCTACCCGACGCGTCTCGCCCTGCCAATGTTCCGGATCGCGAAGCCAATCGGGGCGGTTGGCGACGAAGGTCCAGGTGCGCCCGTGGGCGATCCGGCGCGACAGGGTCTCGATGTCGCCGTCGGTGCGGTCGATCATCGCCACCTGCTCGGCGAACCAGGTGTCGGGGATACGACCGGCCATGCCCTTCATCAGGAAGCGGTAGAGCTCGGCCACGAGGTCGGCATGCACCTGCGGGTGGACCTTGCGGTAGTCCGGCACGCCGCAGACGTCCCACAGGCGGCGCACCGCGGACTGGCTCCGCGACAGGTCGCGGATGTCGTCCTCCTTCATCAGGATCTCGAGGGCCTGCTGGTCCTCGCCCATCGGCGCCCGCGTCAGGCCCTGCTCGCTCGGATGCACGTCGAGGCTCGCCTGCAGCGCCTCGAGGGAGCCGTAGTCGAGGTCCGGGTTGCGCCATTGCAGGATGCGCAAGGGGTCGAAATCGTGGTTCTCCAGCCGCTCGATCATCTCGGGCTCGAACGGGCGGCAGCGCCCGGTCGAGCCGAAGGTGCCGTCCGAGAGGTGGCGCCCGGCGCGGCCCGCGATCTGCCCGAGCTCGGCGGGCGTCAGCTTGCGGAAGCGGGTCCCGTCGTACTTCCAGGTGGCGGCGAAGGCGACGTGGTCGACGTCGAGGTTGAGGCCCATCCCGACGGCGTCGGTGGCGACGAGATAGTCGACGTCGCCGGACTGGTAGAGCTCGACCTGCGCGTTGCGGGTGCGCGGCGAGAGCGCGCCGAGCACCACGGCGGCGCCGCCGCGCTGGCGCCGGATCAGCTCGGCGATGGCGTAGACCTCCTCGGCCGAGAACGCGACGATCGCGGTGCGCCGCGGCATCCGCCCGAGCTTCTTCTCGCCGGCATAGGTCAGCGTCGACAGGCGCGGGCGCGTGGTGGTGTGGACGTTGGGGATCAGCGCCTGCACCAGAGGCAGGATCGTCGAGGAGCCGATCAGCAGGGTCTCCTCGCGGCCGCGCTGGTTCAGCAGGCGGTCGGTGAAGACGTGGCCGCGGTCCATGTCGGCGGAGAGCTGGATCTCGTCGATCGCCACGAAGGCGACGTCGAGGTCGCGCGGCATCGCCTCGATGGTGGAGATCCAGTAGCGCGGCCGGTCCGGCTTGATCTTCTCCTCGCCGGTGACCAGCGCGACCTTGTCGACGCCGACGCGGGCCACGACCCGCAGGTAGACCTCGCGGGCGAGCAGCCGCAGCGGCAGGCCGATCATCCCGGTGGGATGGGCCAGCATGCGCTCGATCGCCAGGTGCGTCTTGCCGGTGTTGGTCGGCCCCAGCACCGCCGTGACCCCGCGCGCGCGGGCCGAGGGCGGAAGGGAGCGGCGGTGCTGGAGGATCGGAGCAATCCCTTCGGCGCTGGGAGCCGCACGGCGCGGGACGCCGGGTGGCGACGGGCCCCGCCCCGGAAGGGCGAGATCGTCAGTCGGCCGACGGCCGGCGCCGGAACGAGCGCTCATATGGGGCGCTTCCGGGCGCTCCGCCAAGGCCGTAAGCCGATCCGTCGCGATCCGGGATGCCGTAGAGCTCGATCCGCGTCGGCGGCTGCCCGGTCTCGATGTCGGCGCAGAGCGTGTCCGGCACGGCGGTGAGCGGCCCGCGCCGCCGTCCGCGACCCTCCGTCACCTCGGCCGAGGAGTAGGCGTTTCCGCCGCAGGGGCTGGCACCGGCCTCCAGCGGCGCGGCCGCGGCCCGGCGCGGGCCGGATGCGAGGAGCGCGAAGGCCGCCAGGATCGTCGCGAGCGCGGCGCCGCGCATCCTCAGCGGCTCGCGAGGCTGCCGGTGGTGGCCGGCGCCTCGGCGGTGGCCGCGCCGCGCACCCAGCGGGTCGCCTCGATGATGTTGGTGCCCACCAGGGTGCGCACCGAGATGCGCATCGGCACCAGCATCCGCGTGCCCTCGACCGGCGCGAGCCAGACCGACATGTCGCGGTTCTCCTCCATGAAGCGCACCCCGGGCCGGTCCGGCCGGTGGCCGGCGACCGCCTGGTAGCGGGCGTTGCAGACCAGCACCGGGCCGGAATAGCCCGGCTTCTCCACCGCCCGGGTCTCGCCGTAGCTCAGGACCACGTTAAAGCGGGTCGCGCCGTCGAAGACCGGCAGCGTGCGGTTGCAATTGTCCGGGTTGGTCAGGTCGCCGGAGGCCTGGGCCGGCATCAGCAGGGCGCTGGCGGGGTCCATGATCCCGCGCTTGTTGGCGGGCGTCACCGGCACGCGGTCGTCCATGTCGACCAGCGGCGGCGTGACCTCGGACTGGGTGACGTTGCCGTGGGCGAGCGCCATGCGCACGGCGATCCCTGAATTGGCGGTCCGCGTCGCGATCGAGAAGGTGTTGGGCTGCGGCGCGGCGGCGATGATGCCGGCGGAGCGGGCCGAGCCCTGGCCGCCGGTGATCGCGCCGACGAGGCCGGTCAGCGTCGCCGAGACGTCGACGCGGTACTTCGCGTTCTCGAAGGTGCCGGCGAGCCGCGCGGTGCCGATCGACAGGCCGGCGAGCGCGATGCCGTAATCGACGGCGATGCTGGCGGGCGCGGCCTTGCGCTCCCGCGCCTCGGCCGGCGAGAGGGCGCCGCCGAGGGCGGCGGCGAGAACGAGGCGCATCAGTGGGAAGGCGCTGCGGTGGGGGCGGGCGCTCATGGTCCGAATCGCATCCTCACGAGGTCGTCCGGGCACCGGCCCCGACGACGCGGAGCCCCGGGGCTGCCCAGGCGACGGTTATCCGAGCCGCATGGTTAACAGGCCGTTCCGCGCGCGCCCAGGGCCCGTGGCCGCCGGGCCGGCGGGCCGCCGCAGGGCCGAGGCGGCGTCGCCCGCGCAAGCCTTCCCGCCTCCGCGCTTGGACCCTCGGCCGTTCCGTGCTCATATCGATCGTGCGACCGCACGCGCCGCGACGCCGGCGGCGTCGTGCGCGTCCGCAGGCGCCCCCAATCCGGGCGCCCGGTCGGGTTTTGCCTTGACGGTCCCGGGCCGTCTCGCCTATAGGCCGCCACTCAGACACGACTGCGCGAGACCTGGAACGACGTTCGGGTGGGGCCGCGCAGGCGGCGCATCCGGCCCGGGAGGGCGGGTCCGCATCGCCCAGGAACGAGACAGGATAGCGTTATCATGGCACGCCGCTGCGAACTCACCGGCAAGGCCGTTCAGGTCGGCCACCTCGTGAGCCATTCGAACCGCAAGACGAAGTGCCGGTTCCTGCCGAACCTCTGCAACGTCACGCTGACCTCGGACGCGCTGAACCGCCGCGTGCGCCTGCGCGTCACCGCGCACGCGCTCCGCTCGGTCGAGCACCGCGGCGGCCTCGACGCCTTCCTCGTGAAGGCGCACGAGGTCGAGCTGTCGCAGACGGCCAAGCTCCTCAAGCGCGAGATCCACAAGAAGCTCGGCGAGACCGCGGCTCCGGACGCCGTCGCCGCCTGAAGCGGTCGCCTCCGGGCGATGTGAGATCATGAACCGCCGCATGGACCCCCATGCCGGCGGTTTTTTCGTGCCCGCCGCGTCGTTCGCCGGCGCGCCCCTCGATGCGATCAAGGGGGCCGCCGCCGTGCTGATGGTCGGCGACCACGTCGACACCATCCTGCTCGACGGCCACGCCGTCGCCCTGTGGCGGCTCGGGCGGATCGCCTTCCCGCTGTTCTGCGTGGTGTCCGTGCTGCACATCCTGCGCGGCGCCGATCCCGGCCGCTACGGGCTGGCGCTGCTCGCCCTCGCGGTGCCGACGCAGGCGATCTACGCCGCCGCCTTCCCCTTCGGCACGACCGAGGGGTCGATCCTGTTCACCCTGGCGGCGGGCATCGCGTTCGCGACCGCGCTCGAGAGGGGACGCCCTCCGCTACGCCACGCGGCCCTGGCGCTCGGCCTCGCCGTGGTGTTCCTCGCCCCGGCGCTCGCCAAGACGGCGGTGGATTTCGGCCTGGCCGGCATCCTGCTGCCGGCGGCGATCCTTCTGGCGCTGCGCGAACCGCGCGCCTACGGCGCCTGGCTCGTCGCCGCGATCGTCGGGCTGAACTGGCACGGCTGGCACCCGCGGGGCGAGGCCGCGTCCCTCTCGGCGCTCGCCGACGCCGCGACGATCGGGATCGGCGTCCCCCTAATCCTGCTCGCCGCCCTCCGGCTGCGCGGCCGACCGCGCTTCCTGCCGCCCTACGCGCTGCAGGCGTTCTACCCGGGGCACCTCGCCGTGCTGATCGCCCTGCGGGCGCTGGCCTGAGGCGTCAGCGCCGGCGTCCGCCGGCGGCGCGCATCGGGGCGCGGCCGCCGGCATCCTCCTCGAACAGCTCGGCGAGTTTTTCCGTCATCGCGCCGCCGAGCTCCTCGGCGTCGATGATCGTGACCGCGCGACGGTAGTAGCGGGTCACGTCGTGGCCGATGCCGATGGCCAGCAGCTCCACCGGCGAGCGCTGCTCGATCTCCTCGATCATCCAGCGCAGGTGGCGCTCGAGATAGTTGCCGGCGTTGACCGACAGCGTCGAGTCGTCGACCGGCGCGCCGTCCGAGATCACCATCATGATCTTGCGCTGCTCGGGCCGGGCCAGGATGCGCTTGTGCGCCCAGTCCAGCGCCTCGCCGTCGATGTTCTCCTTGAGCAGGCCCTCGCGCATCATCAGCCCGAGATTCTTGCGCGCCCGGCGCCAGGGCGCGTCGGCGCTCTTGTAGACGATGTGGCGCAGGTCGTTGAGGCGGCCCGGCGCGTTCGGCTTGCCGGCGGCGAGCCATGCCTCGCGCGACTGGCCGCCCTTCCAGGCGCGGGTGGTGAAGCCCAGGATCTCGACCTTCACGCCGCAGCGCTCGAGGGTGCGGGCCAGGATGTCGGCGCAGGTCGCGGCGACGGTGATCGGGCGCCCCCGCATCGAGCCGGAATTGTCGAGCAGCAGCGTCACCACGGTGTCGCGGAAGTTCGTGTCCTTCTCCTGCTTGAAGGACAGCGGCTGGAACGGGTCGATGACCACGCGTACCAGGCGCGCCGGGTCGATCTGGCCCTCTTCGAGGTCGAAGTCCCAGGCGCGGTTCTGCTGCGCCAGCAGCCGGCGCTGGAGGCGGTTGGCCAGCCGCCCGACCACGCCCTGGAGATGCGACAGCTGCTTGTCGAGGTAGCTGCGCAGCCGCGCCAGCTCCTCGGCGTCGCACAGGTCCTCGGCGTGGATCACCTCGTCGAACCTCGGATTGAACACCCGGTAGTCCGGCCCGCGCAGCTCGTTGGCGACCTTCGACGGCGGCCGCCAGGATTCGGAGGCCTCCTCGGATTCCGCGTCCTCGGATTCCTCGGGAAGCTCGCCGGACGGCGCGTCGGCCGCCTCCTGCGCGCCTTCCTCGATGTCGTCGGAGGCCTCCTCCGAGGTCTCGACCTCGGCGCGGTCGCCCTGGCTCTGCTCCTCGGCATCGCCCTCGCTCGGGGTCTGCTCCTCGTCCTGGGCCTCGTTCTCGTCGTCGTTCTCGTCGTCCTCGGGGTCGAACGGGGTCTCGTCGGCCATGTCGAGGGAGGAGAGCAGCTCGCGCACCGAGCGGCCGAACCCGCGCTGATCCTCGATCGAGCCGATCAGCCCGTCGAGGTTCGGGCCGGCCTTGTCCTCGATGTGCGCGCGCCACAGCTCGACGATGCGCTTGGCGGCCTCCGGCGGCTTCTGGCCGGTCAGGCGCTCGCGCACCATCAGCGCGACGGCATCCTCCATCGGCGCGTCGGCGCGGTCGGTGATGGTCTCGTACTTGCCGCCGCGGTGGTAGCGGTCCTCCAGCATCGCGGAGATGTTGGTTGCGACGCCCGACATCCGCCGCGAGCCGATCGCCTCGACGCGGGCCTGCTCGACCGCGTCGAACACCGCGCGCGCCGCGGAATTCTCGGGCGCGAGCCGGCGGTGGACGGCGATGTCGTGGCAGCCCAGGCGCAGGGCCATGGCGTCGGCGTTGCCGCGGAGCACCGCGACGTCCCCGACCGTGAGCTTGCGCGGCGGCTCGGGCAGGCGCGCCTTGTCGCCGGTCAGCGCCGGCCGGTCGGTGGCGTAGGTGACCTCGACCTCGGAGCGCTTGGCGATGGCGCGCAGGCACCCGGCGACCGAGCGCTTCAGGGGCTCGGCGACCGGCTCGCGGCGCTCGCCCGGCTTGCGGTTGGAGATGGACATGTGGGCTACCGGTCGGCGTCGAGTTCGAAGGGGCGGTTCAGGATGTCGTCCGCGCTGTAGGGCTGCGTGTCGGGAAGATCGCTCTCCGGCATGTGTGCTTCGTCGGCACCCCACATCGCAGCATCGCGGTAGGCCTCGGTTGAAGCTTCCATCAACCGTGATCGCAATCTCGGACTGTCGCGGAATAGATATCCCATCCGCAGTCGCTGCTGGGCGATCGTGTTCACGTGGTTCAGGTTACGGCGCTCCGAACGCTGGTCCCAGATCAGCATCTGCATCAGGAGGACCCGCAGGCACGCGACCAGCTGATCGTCCAACCGCATTGCGACGTCTTCGAGTTCCTCGGCGATGTTGTCGAGATCGAGGTCTGCCACCTTGCCGGCTCGCAGGAGGGCGACCTGCTCACCGACCCACGTGTAGCGATCGTCCTCGTAGCGCGTTCGGCCGCTCGCTGCGGCCGGCGTAATCGCGGATGGTTCGATCCCACCCACGACCTCATCCTGAGGTGCGGCGTCAGCCGCCTCGAAGGAGCCCTCCAGGACCCGCCGCGATCGCTGGAGGGCTCCTTCGAGGCCTCCGCTTCGCTGCGGCGCCTCAGGATGAGGGGAGGGATGGGACGACGACCATCCACCATCCCCCTGCATGGCGGCATAGGCCGCGTCCGCCGTCGAGGCAGCCTGCGCCATGGACTCCTCCATCGTCGATCAGCTCAGCGCGACGTTCATCGCGCTCTCGGGCAGCTCCTTGCCGAAGGCGCGCTGGTAGAACTCGGCCACCAGCGTCCGCTCCAGCTCGTCGCACTTGTTGAGGAAGGTGACCCGGAAGGCGAAGCCGATGTCGCGGAAGATGTCGGCGTTCTCGGCCCAGGTGATCACCGTGCGCGGGCTCATCACCGTCGAGAGGTCGCCGTTCATGAAGGCGTTGCGGGTCAGGTCGGCGACGCGGACCATGCGGCTGACGATGTCGCGGCCGGGGTCGCCCTTGTAGTGCAGCGCCTTCGACAGCACGATGTCGACCTCGCGGTCGTGCGGCAGGTAGTTCAGGGTGGTGACGATCGACCAGCGGTCCATCTGGCCCTGGTTGATCTGCTGGGTGCCGTGATAGAGGCCCGAGGTGTCGCCGAGGCCCACCGTGTTGGCGGTGGCGAACAGCCGGAAGGCCGGGTGCGGGCGGATGACCCGCTTCTGGTCGAGCAGCGTCAGGCGGCCGGAGAGCTCCAGCACGCGCTGGATCACGAACATCACGTCGGGCCGTCCGGCATCGTACTCGTCGAAGACCAGCGCGACGTTGTTCTGCAGCGCCCAGGGCAGGATCCCGTCCTGGAAGGCGGTGATCTGCTTGCCGTCCTGCAGCACGATCGCGTCCTTGCCGACGAGGTCGATGCGCGAGACGTGGCTGTCGAGGTTGATCCGCACGCAGGGCCAGTTCAGCCGGGCGGCGACCTGCTCGATATGGGTCGACTTGCCGGTGCCGTGATAGCCGGTGACCATGACGCGGCGGTTGCGCGCGAAGCCCGCCAGGATCGCCAGCGTCGTCTCGCGGTCGAAGATGTAGTCCGCATCGAGATCCGGCACGTGCTCGCTGGTCTCGGCGAACGCGGGAACCTCGAGGTCGATGTCGATGCCGAAGGTGGCGCGGACGGAGACGGTGCGGTCGGGGAGCATGGCGGGCTTGTCGTCAGAGAGCATACGGAACCTCGTAGGGGCGGTCTTCCGAAGGGCATCGGATCGAAAGCCGCGCGGAACTTGTCTCGGGCCTCGCCTCGCCGGCCAGTCGCTGCCGGGATGCAGGCCCTTCCTTAAACGTCGTCGCGCCGGGGCGCCACAGACGGGCCGGATCGGGTGCAAGACCCCCATATAGGCCTGCAATCGAAAATTGCCGGTCGTCCGCGCGCGAAAGCCGCCGACGACGGCGCGACGGTCGACTTTGCATCGATCGTGCCGAGCCGCCTCAGCAGAGCCCGGCCGCGCGCAGCACGTCGTGCGCCCGGATGATGTCGCGCAGGCGCTCCTCGAACGAGCGGTCGCCGCCGTTGGCGTCGGGGTGGAAGCGCTTCACCAGGGACTTGTACTGCGCCTTGATCGCGGCGGTGTCGGCGCCTTCCTCGAGGCCGAGCACGTCGAGCGCCCGGCGCACGGTCGCCGAGAGCTTCGGGCGCGCGGGCTCGGCCGGGGCCTGCCGCCCGCGGGCGCCGCCGACGCCCTCGGCGCGCAGCACGCCGAGCGGGTCGACATAGGCCCAGTCGCGCGGCGGCGCGTCGGCCGCCTTGGCGCTCGCCGGGCGGTTGACGCCCATCGCCCAGGTCGGGCGGTGGCCGATGATCGCGTCCTTCTGGAAGGCCTGGACGGCGTCGTCGTTCATGCCGTCGAAGTAGTTGTACGTGGCGTTGTAGGCCTTCACGTGGTCGATGCAGAAGTTCCAGTACTGCCCTTCGGCGCGGCGGCCCTTGGGCGCACGGAACAGGCCCGCATGGGTGCAGCCCTCCGCCTCGCAGGTGCCGGCGGGCTTGCCGCTCGCGGTCTTCCCGCCGGCGGTCTTGCCGGCCGCGGTCTTCGGCTCGTCGCAGGTGCGCCGGATGCGGATGCTGTCGAACAGGGGCGAGTTGAGATCCATGACGGGGCGATTATGAGGGGGCGGACCTGAGACACAAGGGCGCCGGGCCTGATGACGCATGCGGGCGAACGGGCTTGACGGCCCGGCCGCTTGGTGACGCGGCTGTTCGGGTGAGACGAGGGACGGGCGGATGACCGAGACAGCGACGCTGCGGGACTGGATCGAGGGTAAGCTGGCGGCGGAACTCGCGCCCGCGCGCCTCTCGGTGGTGGACGAATCCCACCTGCATGCCGGCCATTCCGGCGCGCGGCCGGGGGGCGAGACGCACTTTCGCATCGATGTGGTCTCGGCCGCCTTCGAGGGGAAGAGCCGCGTCGACCGTCACCGCGTCGTCAACGCGCTGATGGCCGAAGCGTTCGCGCGCGGCCTCCATGCGCTGGCCGTGAAGGCGCGCACCCCGGCGGAAGCCGGCTGAGCCGGAGGGGAGGGGGCCGTGGCCCTGGTCTGCACGCCCCAGATCGCCATCGACGAGGCGGAGCTGCACGAGACCTTCGTGCGGGCGTCGGGTCCCGGCGGCCAGAACGTCAACAAGCTCTCGACCGCGGTGCAGCTGCGCTTCGACGTGCGTCGCTCCGCTGCGCTCCCGGACGCGGTCGCGGTGCGGCTGATGCGGCTCGCCGGGCGCCGGCTCACCGCCGACGGCGTCCTGGTGATCAGCGCCCAGCAGTTCCGCACGCAGGAGCGCAACCGCGCCGATGCCCGCGAGCGGCTGGCCAAGCTCGTCGCCGAAGCCGCGGTGCCCCCGGTGCCGCGCCGGGCCACGCGCCCGACCCTCGCCTCGAAGAAGCGCCGGCTCGAGGCCAAGACCCAGCGCGGCGCGACCAAGCGCCTGCGTGGGGCGCCGGTGGATTGAGCGTTTCTATCCTCCCCCCGCAGAGGGGGGAGGGGAAGAGAGGGCGATCAGTGGATCGCGTCGATCGCCTTCGCGTCGGGGCTGGCGTCGGGGGCCGGCGAGGAGCCGGCGACCAGCGTGCTGCCGGGCTTGGCGATCGTCAGGATCACCGCGACCACGGCGAGCAGGGCGGCGAGCGCCGCCGGGAACAGGAAGGCGGTCTCGCCGTAGCGGATCTGCAGCAGGCCGCCGACGACCGCGCCGGAGGAGAGCCCGGCCCAGAGCGGCGCCTGGATCCAGAACGAGGACGCGACCGTCCCGAGGATCAGGTTGGCCATGCCGGTGCCGAAGCGGACCACCGCGCCGGTGACGTAGGTGAGCGCGATACTGCGGCCGCCCTCGTCCTGAAGGATCGCGTTCTGCAGGCCGAGCGCCAGCACGATCGGGTAGGCGTGCAGCGGGAAGGCGAAGGTGCCCCAGGGCATCAGCAGGCCGAGCGCCAGCAGCGCGGCCTCGATCGTCAGCAGCACCGAGAGTCGCCAGCGGCCGACCCAGGCGGCGATCAGCGTCCCGAGGAAGGCGCCGAAGCAGAACACCAGGATCACCGTGACGACGCGGGCGGTGTTCTCCCAGTCGGCGTTGGCGACGGCGACGCCGAAGCGGGTGGTGTTGCCGGACATGAACGACATGAACAGCTGCGAGAACTCGAGGAAGCCGATCGAGTCCGTCGCGCCGGCCAGGAACGCGAGCACGATCGCGAGCGGGATGCGGGTCGCCGCGCTCGCCGGGAAGGCCTTGTCCGGCGGATCGCCGGGAGCGGTCTTCTCGTTCACCATGGAATGCCTCGCAAGCGTCGTGGGTCGCGCCCGCGCCCCCGCGGGAAGGCGCAGATCGTTGAACGGGTCTTGGCGGAATCGCCGGCTATAAAGGGTCGAGCACGGCCAAGGTTCAACCTGCTCATCACGGCGGCGTGTTTTTCCTCACGTTGCTGTGCGGCGCAGGGATTAAACTGCGTCACGTCTCGGGTTTGACTGCGATCACCGTTCGGCCGGGAACGTCGTGGCCGCGCTCGCGCCGGACCGCCGCCGGGCGGAGCGCGAGGTCGGCGAGGCCGGCCTGGGCCGCGGCCTTCGCGATGCAGGCGTCGGCGTGGGCGTAGCGCCCGTCCGGCCCGAGCACGACGCCGGCGCCGTCGTGCGACTGCACCGTGAAGGCGACGCGCCCGCCCGGGCGCAGCACCCGCGCGATCCCGGCGAGAACGCCCTCGAGCGCGCCGACGTAGATGAAGACGTCGGCCGCGACGCAGAGGTCGGCGGAGGCCGCCGGCGCATCCGCCAGGAACCCGTCGATCCCCGCCTCGACGAGACGGGCATAGATGCCCTTCCGCCGGGCAAGCGCCAGCATCGCCGGCGCGAGGTCGACGCCGGTGAGCCGTTCGACGCGGGGGCCGAGCGCGGCGCCCATCAGGCCGGTGCCGCAGCCGAGATCGATCGCGTCGCGGTATCGCCGGGGGCCGTCCGCATCGAGTGCCGCGCAGAGCAGCGCCGGGCCGCAATAGCCCAGGCCCTCCACGAGGTGGCGCTCGAAGCGTCCGGCATAGCCGTCGAACAGCGCGCGCAGATAGGCCGGCGACAGGACCGGCAGCGCCGCGTCGCCACCGAGGCGCGCGAGGTGGACGAGCATGCCGAGCGTGTCCTCGGGGTCGAGGTCGCGGGCGGTCTCGTAGGCGCGCAACGCCGCCTGGAACAGGCCCGGCTCGGCGGTGCCGGCCGCGGCCCCGGCGGCGTAGCGCGCCTCGCGCGCCCGCCCGAGCAGGACCCAGGCGGCGGCGAAGCGCGGGGCGCGCTCGAGCGCCTGCTCCGCCATCTCGGCGGCGCCGACGCAATCGCCCTCGGCCAGGCACGCCTCGGCATAGGCGAAGCGGCGGTCGGCCAGCAGGTCGCCGGAGCCGGTCTGGGACATGGTGGGGATCGATCCGGGTCTCGTCGGGACGACGCCCTATATCACCCCCGATCCCATCCACCGTCACCACGGGACCGATGACGCTTCGCGCCGGCGACCTTCTCACCCTCACCCGCGAGGGGCTGTACTGCCCGCTCGGGCGCTTCCACGTCGACCCGACCTGGCCGGTCGAGCGGGCGCTGATCAGCCACGGCCATGCCGACCATGCCCGGGCTGGCCACGGCAGCGTGCTGGCCACCGGCGAGACCCTGCGCATCATGGCGGTGCGCTACGGCGAGGACTTCTGCCGTGCGCGTCAGGAGGCGGCGCTCGGCGCGCCGATCCGCATCGGCGACGTGACGGTGCGGTTCGCCCCCGCCGGCCACGTGCTCGGCTCGGCGCAGATCGCGATCGAGGCCGGGGGCGTGCGCGTCGTGGTGTCGGGCGACTACAAGCGCGCGCGCGACCCGACCTGCCTGCCGTTCGAGGTGGTGCCGTGCGACGTGTTCATCACCGAGGCGACCTTCGGCCTGCCGGTGTTCCGCATGCCCGACACCGCGGCGGAGGTGCGTAAGCTCCTCGATTCCGTGGCGCTGTTCCCGGAGCGCGCCCACATCGTCGGCGCCTACGCGCTCGGCAAGGCGCAGCGGGTGATGATGCTGCTGCGCGAGGCCGGCTACGACCGGCCGATCCACCTGCACGGGGCGATGGAGAAGCTGACCGAGCTGTACAAGCGCGAGGGCTTCGCGCTCGGCGAGACCCCCAAGGTGGCGGCGGCCGACCGGGCGAGCCTGAAGGGGGCCATCGTGCTGTGCCCGCCCTCGTCGATCCAGGACGTGTGGTCGCGAAAATTCCCCGATCCCGTCACGAGCTTCGCCTCGGGCTGGATGCGGGTGCGGGCCCGCGCCCGCCAGAAGGGCGTCGAGCTGCCGTTGGTGATCTCCGACCACGCCGACTGGCCGGATCTCTGCCGCACCATCCGCGAGACGGGGGCCGGCGAGGTCTGGGTGACGCACGGGCAGGAGGACGCGCTGGTGCACTGGTGCGGAAGCCAAGGGATCAAGGCCAAGCCGCTGCACATGCTGGGCTACGGCGACGACGGCGAGGCCGAGCCGGCTGCCGGGGACGCAGCCGAAGAGGCCGCCGCGTGAACGAGTTCGCCGAGCTCCTCGACCGCCTGGCCTACGAGCCGCGCCGCAACGCAAAGCTGCGGCTGCTGCAGGATTACTTCGCCCGCACGCCCGACCCGGAGCGCGGCTACGCGCTCGCGGCGATGACCGGCACCCTGAGCTTTCGCGAGGCCAAGCCCGCGCTGATCCGCGGCCTCGTCGAGGCCCGGATCGACCCGGTGCTGTTCCGGCTCTCGCACAACTACGTCGGCGACCTCGCCGAGACGACCGCGCTGATCTGGCCGGGACCCGTCGCGGACGCAGCGCCGGCCCCCTCTCCCGAGCGGGAGGGGGGGCCGGTCGGCGCGCCCGGCCCCGGCCACAACAACCCGCCCCCGCACGTGCCGACGCTCGCCGAGGTGGTCGAGACCCTGTCCACCATCCGCAAGGCCGACCTGCCCGGCCACCTGGCGACCTGGCTCGACGCGCTGGACGAGACCGGGCGCTGGGCGCTCCTGAAGCTCGTGACCGGCAACCTGCGCGTCGGCGTCTCGGCCCGGCTCGCCAAGACCGCGGTCGGCGCGCTCGGCGGCCACGAGGCGGACGCGGTCGAGGAGGTCTGGCACGGGCTCAGGGCGCCGTTCGAGACCCTGTTCGCCTGGGCGGAGGGGCGCGGCCCGCGGCCCGAGACCCTGAACCCGGCCCCGTTCCGGCCACCGATGCTGTCGCACCCGATCGAGGAGGAGACCGACTTCGACAAGCTCGCCCCGGCCGACTTCTCCGGCGAGTGGAAGTGGGACGGCATCCGCGTTCAGCTCGTCGGCGGGCGCGACGCGGCGGGCGGGCAGGTGGCGCGGATCTACTCGCGCACCGGCGAGGACATCTCCGGCGCCTTTCCCGACCTCGCCGAGGCCGTCACCTTCACCGGCACGCTGGACGGCGAGCTGCTGATCCTGCGCGAGGGCCGCGTGCAGAGCTTCAACGTCCTGCAGCAGCGCCTCAACCGCAAGGCGGTGACGGGCAAGCTGACGGAGGAGTTCCCGGCCCATGTGCGCGCCTACGACCTGCTGACCGCCGACGGAGAGGACCTGCGGGCCCTCGGCTTCCTGGAGCGGCGCACCCGGCTGGAGGCGTTCGTGGCGACGCTCGACCACGCCCGGATCGACGTGTCGCCGCTGGTGCCGTTCGCGACCTGGGACGATCTCGCGGCGGCGCGGGCCGACCCGGCCGCGGTCGGGGCGGGCGACGACGCCGACGCGATCGAGGGCGTGATGCTCAAGCGCCGCGACAGCCCGTACCTGCCCGGCCGCCCCAAGGGCCCGTGGTGGAAGTGGAAGCGCGAGCCGCATCTGGTCGACGCGGTGATGATGTACGCCCAGCGCGGGCACGGGAAGCGCTCGTCGTTCTACTCCGACTACACGTTCGGGGTGTGGCGGGACGGCGCGGGCGGCCCCGAGCTGGTGCCGGTGGGCAAGGCCTATCACGGCTTCACCGACGCCGAGCTGGCCAAGCTCGACCGCTACGTCCGCAACCACACGGTCAAGCGCTTCGGCCCGGTGCGCGAGGTCGGCTACGGGATGGAGGGCGGATTGGTGCTGGAGATCGCCTTCGAGGGCGTGCAACGCTCGACCCGGCACAAGTCGGGCGTCGCGATGCGATTCCCCCGCGTCAGCCGCATCCGCTGGGACAAGCCGGCGGCCGAGGCCGACCGGATCGACCTTCTGGAACGCATCCTGGCGCGGGGCGAGCGCGAGACGATGCCGGGCACGACCCTGGAGACGACGGAATGAAGCGCGGCACGGTGGGACCCGTCGAGACCCTGTTTTCGGGCGAGATCCGGCGGCAGGCCGGCGCGCGGCTGACGATCGCGACGCCGGGTCCGGGCTTCACCGAGTTCACGGACGCGGTCGCCGCCTTCGTGCGCGGCAGCGGCGTCCGCGACGGCGTCGCCACGGTGTTCTGCCGGCACACCTCGGCTTCGCTGACCATCCAGGAGAACGCCGATCCCGACGTGCAGGCCGACCTGATGACGGCGCTGGACGGTCTCGCCCCGCGCCACGTCGCCTACGTCCACGGCGCGGAAGGGCCGGACGACATGCCCGCCCACATCCGCACGATGGTCACCGATTCCGCGCTGACGATTCCCGTTCTGGACGGCCGCCTCGCCCTCGGCACCTGGCAGGGCGTGTACCTGATCGAGCACCGCGACCGGCCGCACCGCCGGGAGATCGTCCTGGCGGTGGCGGGGGCTTGAGGGCGGATCGCCGCGCGCGTCCGTCTGTTCGTGCGGGGGATGACCGTGCCCGCTCCGTCATTCCGGGCTCTGCTTCGCAGTCCCGGAATGACGGCGTGGGTGTGATGTCGATCGCAGGCGGCTCCGGCGATGACGGCACCATGCCGATATCGCCCCTGCCACCTCGCGCGTCCGCCAAGCTCCGGATCGGCGGCTGCGCCGAGGCCGCCTAGAGAAACTTCAGCGGGTCGGTCTCGGGCGGGGGCGGGGCGACGTCGGCGCGGTTCCACCAGCCGCCGCCGAGCGCCTGGAACAGGGCCGCGGTGTCGGCGTACTGCGTCGCGCGCGCGCCGGCCGAGGTGACGAGCGCCGAGAGGTAGCCCTGCTGGGCGATCAGCACCTGGGTCGAGTTCACGGCGCCGGCCGAGAACTGCTTGCGGATCAGCTCGAGGCTCTGGCCGGTGGCCTTCTCGGCGGCCGAGGCGGCGGCGACCGCGCCGGCGTCCGCCTGCAGCGCGCGCAGCGCGTCGGCCACGTTCTGGAACGCGGCGATCACCACCGCGCGGTACTGGGCCTGGGCCTGGGTGAGCGTCTCCTCGGAGGCGCGCTGGCGGCGGTAGAGCGTGCCGGCGTCGAAGATCGGCGCGGTGGCTTGGCCGAGGATGGTGAAGAACCCGGCGCCCGGGTTGGCGATCTGCGCGAGCCGCACCGCGCTCGAGCCGCCGGCGCCGGTGATCGCGAATTGCGGCAGGCGGTTCGCCACCGCGACGCCGATGCCGGCGCTGGCCTGCTGCACCAGGGCCTCGGCGGCCTTCACGTCCGGCCGCTGCTGCACCAGGCGCGAGGGCAGGCTGACGGGCACCTTCGTCGGCAGGCGCAGGGCCGCGAGGGTGAAGGTCTCGGCCACCTCCTCGCTCGGGAGCCGGCCGGCGAGGGCGGTCAGGAGGTTGCGCTGCTGCGCCAGCTGCTTCTCCAGCGGCGGCAGCAGCTGCTGCGACAGCGACAGGGCCGCCTGCTGCTGGATCACGTCGGCGCCGGCGATCTGCCCCAGCGAGAGCTGCTTGTTGTAGAGGGTCAGCACCTCGGTCTGCGCCTGGATCACGCGCTTGGTCGCGTCGATCTGGGCCCGCAGTGCCGCTTCCTGGATCGCGGCGGCGACGACGTTGGCGGTGAGGCTGAGATAGGCCGCCTCGAGCTGGAAGCGCTGGTTCTCGGCGGTGGCTTCCAGGCCCTCGATGGTGCGGCGGTTGAGCCCGAACACGTCGGGATTGAAGGCCACCGTCACCTGCGGGGTGTAGAGGCTGTAGAGGTAGTTGTTCTGGTTCTGCAGCGGCGATTGCAGGTCGAGCCCCGGCGCCTTGGCGCCGAGCGCCTGCGGGTTGGCCGAGAGGGACGGGTAGAGCATGCCCTTCTGGGCCAGCACGTTCTGCTGCGCGATGCGCAGGGAGGCCTGCGCCGCCTCCAGGTTCGGGTTGTTGGCCAGCGCCTCCTCGACGAGGCGGTTCAGCGCCTTCGAGCGGAACAGCGTCCACCACTGGCCGGGGATGTCGGCGCCCGAGACGAAGCTCTGGTCGGCCGAGCCGCCCTGCCGGGTGGCGACCTTGTCGGCCGCGCTCGGGTTCGCCAGCGGCTCGCGGGTGTAGCGCGAGACCGGCGGGTCCTCGGGCGCGACGTAGTTCGGGCCGACCGCGCAGCCCGACAGGGCCAGGCTCGCGGCGAGGGCCACGGCCCGTGCGGACCGGCGGTTGAGGGCCGTCTCGATCATGACGCTTCCGACGCGGGACGCGCGCGCGACGGCGCCATCCTCCGCCCGGTAGAGCGCCGCGGGGATGACGCGAGTCAATGCGGCGGGCGGCGTCGCCGGCGGGGAGGCCGAGCGTTGTGGTGCCGGCGCCACGGCTGCGAGGACGAGCGCGCTTTGCCCTCCCCCCTCCGCGGGGGAGGGTGGCCCGCGAAGCGGGTCGGGAGAGGGGAGCGACCTCTCCGGACATGGCTCTCCCCTCTCCCGACCCTCGCTGACGCGAGGCCCACCCGCCCCCGCAGAGGGGGGAGGGAAGGGGCGCGGCAACGTCCTGATCAAAACCATCACGCCGCCGCCCGATGGAGAGCGGGCGTCGCGAGCGGGTTCGGCCGGCGGCGCGAGAACAGCGAGATCAGCACCGGCACCACCACCAGGATCAGGTTCGGCGCGAGCAGGATGCCGCCGACGACGACGAGCGCCAGGGGCTTCTGCACCTGCGAGCCGATGCCGGTGGAGACCGCCGCGGGCAGCAGGCCGACGCAGGCGGCGACGCAGGTCATCATCACCGGCCGCATCCGCACGATCGAGGCGTGCCAGACGGCCTCCTTGCGCGGCCAGCCTTCCTCCATCAGCTGGTTGTAGTAGGCGAGCAAGATCACGCCCTCCATCGTCGAGATGCCGAACAGGGCGATGAAGCCGATCGCCGCCGAGATCGAGAACGGGGTGCCGGTGAGCGCCAGCGCGAAGATGCCGCCGATCATCGCCATCGGGATCACCGACAGGCCGAGCAGCATGTCGGCGACCGAGTTGAAGTTGATGAACAGCAGCAGCGCGATCAGCACCAGGGTGATCGGCACCACGAGGCTGAGGCGGGTGACCGCGTCCTGCAGGTTGGTGAACTGGCCGACCCATTCGAGGTGGTAGCCGGCCGGCAGCGTCACCTCGTCGGCGACGCGCCGCTGCGCCTCCAGCACGGTGCCGCCGAGGTCGCGCCCGCGCACCGAGAACTTGACCGGGATGTAGCGCTCCTGGTCCTCGCGGTAGATGAACGAGGCGCCCGAGACGAGGTCGACGTCGGCGATCTCGGAGAGCGGCACCTGCACCACGCCGCCGTTCGGGTTGGCGGCGCCGATGGTGATGTTGCGGATGGTGGCCAGCGAGGAGCGGTACTCGCGGGCGAGCCGCACCCGCATCGGAAAATGCCGGTCGGAGCCGTACTCGTAGAGGTCGCCCGCGGTCTGGCCGCCGATCGCGGCGGCGATCGTGGTGTTCACGTCGCCGATCGAGAGGCCGTAGCGGGCGGCCTTGTGGCGGTCGACGTCGATGCGCACCGTCGGCTGGCCGAGCGAGGCGAAGACCGAGAGGTCGGTGACGCCGGGCACGGTGGCGAGCACCGCCTTCACGTCGTTGGCCGCCTTGGTGATCGCGGCGAGGTCGGTGCCGTAGACCTTGACCGAGTTCTCGCCCTTCACGCCCGAGGCCGCCTCCTGGACGTTGTCCTCGATGTACTGGGAGAAGTTGAACTCGATGCCGGGGAACTCGGCGTCGAGGCGCTTCGACAGGCCGGCGATGAGCTGCTCCTTGTCGAGCCCCTTGCGCCATTCGTCGATGGGCTTGAGCGGGGCCAGGATCTCGACGTTGAAGAAGCCGGTGGCGTCGGTGCCGTCGCTCGGCCGTCCCTGGTGCGAGATCACGGTGACGACCTCCGGCACCTCGGTGAAGATCTTGCGCAGCCGCTCAACGTAGGCGTTGCCGGCCTCCAGCGAGATCGAGGCCGGCATCGTGCCGCGCACGTAGAGGTTGCCTTCTTCGAGCTTGGGCAGGAACTCGAGGCCGAGGTTCCGCGCGGCCAGCCCCGAGACCAGCAGGATCGCCACCGTCACGGCGATCGACAGGATGCGGTTGCGCAGGCCGAAGCCGAGGATGATCTCGTGGCCGAAGCGCAGCACCTTCACGATCAGGGTGTCGCGCTCCTCCACGTGCTTCGGCAGGATGACGGCCGAGAGCGCGGGCGAGACCGTGAAGGTCGCGAGCAGGCCGCCGACCAGCGCGTAGGCGTAGGTCTTGGCCATCGGCCCGAAGATGTGGCCCTCGACGCCCGACATCGTGAACAGCGGCAGGAAGCCGACGATGATGATCGTCGCCGAGAAGAAGATCGCCCGGTTCACCTCCGAGCCGGCGATGGCGATGGTGCCGAGCCGCCCGGTGAGGCCCCCCGGCGCGGGCTGCCCTTCCGTGTGGTGCGGCTCGGCCAGGTGCCGGAACACGTTCTCGACCATGATCACGGTGGCGTCGACGATCAGCCCGAAATCGATCGCGCCGAGCGAGAGGAGGTTCGCCGAATCGCCGCGCACCACTAGGATCAGGATCGCGAAGCCGAGCGCGAAGGGGATCGTCGCCGCCACGATGATCGCGCTGCGCAGCGACCCGAGAAAGAGCCACTGCACCACGAAGACGAGCACCACGCCGAAGACGAGGTTGTGCATCACCGTGTGCGTGGTGGTGTGGATCAACCCGGAGCGGTCGTAGATCCGCTCGATCTTCACGTCCGGCGGCAGGATCGTCGAGGCGTTGATCTTCTCGATCTCGGCCTCGACCCGCCGGAGCGTCGGCAGGCTCTGGCCGCCGCGGCTCATCAGGACGATGCCCTCGACGATGTCGCTCGAGCCGTCGTGCCCGACGATGCCGAGCCGCGGGGCGTTGGAGACGCGCACGTCGGCGACGTCCCGCACCAGCACGGGCGTGCCGTTGACCTGGGTCAGCATGGTGTCGCGGATGTCGTCCATGTCGCGGATCAGGCCGACGCCGCGGACCACGGCCGACTGCTCGCCGACGTTCAGCGTCTGGCCGCCGACGTTGATCGAGGAGTTGTTCAGGGCCGAGACGAGCTGCACCAAGGTCATGCCCTGGGCCTGGAGGCGGTTGAGGTCGACCGCGATCTCGTACTCCTTGGCCTTGCCGCCGAACGCCGTCACGTCGACGACGCCGGGGATCGCCTTGAAGCGGCGCTGCAGCACCCAGTCCTGCAGGGTCTTCATCTCCGCGGAGGAGAAGCCCTTCGGCCCGACGAGCTTGTACCGCATGATCTCGCCCACCGGGCTCGTCGGCGAGATCTGCGGCGTGGCGCCGTTCGGCAGGGGCGGGGCCTGCGACAGGCGGTTGAGCACCCGCTGCAGCGCCTCCTCGTAGGTGAACTCGTAGTTGAACTGCACCTTCACGTCGGACAGGCCGAACAGCGAGATCGTGCGCACTACCTGCGCGTTGGGGATGCCGGCGAGCGCCACCTCCAGCGGAATGGTGATGTAGCGCTCGATCTCGTCGGCCGACTGGCCGGGATTCTGGGTGATCACGTCGACGAGCGGCGGGACCGGGTCGGGATAGGCCTCGATGTTGAGCTGGGTGTAGCTGGCGTAGCCGAGCGCCAGCATCACCAGGAAGCCGAGGCAGACCAGCACGCGCTGGCGCAGCGAGAAGACGATCAGGCTGTTCATCGCGTCGGGTGCCCTTCCGGCGGTTCCGGTCCGGTCAGGACGCCTTGTCGCCCGACGCGGCGCGGTCGATGAACAGCGCGCCGCGGGTGACGACCTCCTCGCCGGCGGCGAGCCCCTCGACGACCTGGACGTTGTCGCCGTTGACCAGGCCGAGGCTGACGCCGCGCGCCGCGATCGCGCCGTCGGGCCGGGCGACCCAGACGTGGGCGCTCGCGCCTTCGTAGACGACCGCGGCGAGCGGCACGGCCGGCGAGGGCTGGGGCTTGCCCGTGATGATGGTGAAGGTGGCGAACATCTCCGGGCGCAGCGACCGGTCCGGGTTGTCGACCTCGCTGCGCACGGCGAGGCGCCGCGTCGCCGGATCGAGGCTCGACGACATGTAGTTCACCCGCGCCTTGAACACCCGCGTGCCGAAGCCCGCGACCCGCGCCTCGACCTCCTGGCCGATGCGGATCTTCGGGATCTCGCTCTCGCGCACGTTGGCGATCAGCCACACCGTGGACAGGTCGCCGATGACGAAGGCCGGGTCGCTCGAGGTGGTGAGGTACTGGCCGATGCCGACCTTGCGCTGCACGATGGTGCCGGCGATCGGCGCCTGGATCTGCGTCTCGGCGCTCATCGTGCCGTTCTTCTCGTAGGCGGCGATCTCCGCGTCGGTCTTGCCGAGGAGCTTGAGGCGGTTGCGCACCGCGTCGAGGGAGGCCTGGGCGGTCTTCAGGTCGCTCTGGGCGGCGATCACGTCGTTCTGGGCCGACTGGTAGTCCTTGAGCGCCACCGCCTTGGCCGCGAACAGCTCCTGCTGGCGGGCGGCGATGGTCTGGTCGAGCTTGAGCAGAGCCTGCTGCTTCTGGATGGTGTTGAGCGCGCTCTGGTAGTCGTTCTGGGCCTGGACCATGTCCGTGGCCTCGATGACGAGGAGCACGTCGCCGACCTTCACGTCGTCGCCCGCGCGCTTGAGCACCTTCGTGACGCGGCCGGAATAGGGCGAGGCCACCGGCACGTTGTCGTCGTCGTTCAGCGCGATGCGCCCTTCGGCCGAGCCTTCCGGGCGGAAGGTCATCGTCGCCACCGGATGGATCTCGAAGGTGGTGCGCTGCTCCGGCGTCGGCCGGAAGATCCGCTCGGCCGAGGAGGGCGGGGCGTCGGCCTCGCCGCTGTCCTCGCCCTTCGTGCCGCCGAGCATCCCGCGCGCGTAGGTCGTCACCGTCTCGAGGAACCCGTGCACCGGCTGCGGGAACACCGCGACCACGGCGACGGCGGCGACCACCAGCGACAGCACGACCGCGATCGGCAGCAGCCCCTGGCGGCGCGGGCCGTGCGCCCGGGCCGCCGGCGCGTCGGTGTCGGGATCGAGTGGCGTGCGGGCGTCCATCGCGCTGTCGTCTTCGGGTCGAGGGAGGTGCTTGATGGCTGTGGGCCGGTGCGGAGCGGTCGAACGCGGGAACCCGTCCCGATGCATCGAACCGATCGATGGTGCTTTTCTAAGGCAGGCCCGGGACGGGCGGCTCCCCAAGGCGCCGATATCCCGCGCATCCGGGCGGCACAATGGCCCGGCGGTGCGGAAGCGCGGCCGGGAGGCAATCGAGGCGGGTCGAGGCGATCACGTTCGGGATATCGGGCTCGCGGGATATCGGGCTCGTGCGTGCGGTCGCCCAAGCGGTCCGCGGCGAGGCCGCGACCGGAAACGGCACCGCTTGGTCGTGGCCATGGGTCGTGGCAGGTCTTCACGACGGTCTCGCGACGGAGCCGCATGCCGGCCGCGGGAGGCGGGGCGGCGTCCGCTCGGGTGCTTCCATCCGCGGTCCGATGATACGATATGACATGTCATCGGCGGCCCGGCGCGAGCGCGGGCGCCCACCGCATCACCCGTCGGAAGAGTCGCCCATGTCCGGATCGCAGAGCCCCACCAACGCCGAGTCGGTCACCTCCGAGAAGATCCCGGTCACCGTGCTGACCGGCTACCTCGGCGCCGGCAAGACCACGCTGCTCAACCGCATCCTCACCGAGAACCACGGCAAGCGCTACGCCGTGATCGTCAACGAGTTCGGCGAGATCGGCATCGACAACGACCTCGTCGTCGGCGCCGACGAGGAGGTGTTCGAGATGAACAACGGCTGCGTCTGCTGCACCGTGCGCGGCGACCTGATCCGCATCATGGACGGGCTGGTGAAGCGCCGGGGCAAGTTCGACGCGATCATCGTCGAGACCACCGGGCTCGCCGACCCGGCCCCCGTCGCCCAGACCTTCTTCGTCGACCAGGACGTCGGCGACGCCGCCCGCCTCGACGCCGTGGTGACGGTCGCCGATGCCAAGTGGCTGTCCGAGCGCCTGAAGGACGCGCCCGAGGCCCGCAACCAGGTCGCCTTCGCCGACGTGATCCTGCTCAACAAGGCCGACCTGGTCTCGGAGGCGGACATGGCGCGCGTCGAGGGCGAGATCCGCGCGATCAACCCCTACGCCAAGCTCCACCGCACCACGAACTGCGACGTGCCGATCGACGCGGTGCTCGGCCGCAACGCCTTCGACCTCGGCCGCATCCTCGATCTCGAGCCCGACTTCCTCGAGGAGGGGCACCACCATCACCACGACGGCGACATGCAGTCGTTCTCGGCCCGCATCGACGGCCCGGTCGACCCGGAGAAGTTCATGCCGTGGATCTCGAACCTCACCACGATCCAGGGCCCGGACATCCTGCGCTGCAAGGGCATCGTCGCGTTCCCCGACGAGCCGCGCCGCTTCGTCTTCCAGGGCGTGCACATGATCCTCGACGGCGACCTGCAGGCCGAATGGAAGGCCGGCGAGGACCGCTCGTCGCGCGTCGTGTTCATCGGCCGCAAGCTCGACGCCGAGGCGATCAAGGGCGGGTTCCTGGACTGCGCGGCCTGAGGCTTATGCGAAGCGGATCATGGTCGACGCGGGCGTCATGATCCGATCAGCTTGACGAAGGCGGCACCGGCGCCGAAGAAGGCCGCGCCGGCCGCCATGCCGGAGAGCGCGATCTGCCAGGGTGCGAGCATCCTGTCGCGCTCGAGTTTCCGCGCCTCGTGCTCGAGCTTCCTGGCTTCGTGCTCGAACTTCTTCGCTTTGAGCTCGAGCTTCATCGATTCGGCCATGAGCTTCTTCTGCTCGGCCACGAACTTCTCGCTTTCCTCGCGTTGCCGACGGATACGGCCGATCAGTTCTTCCAGATCCGGGGGAAGCGGTGTTGCGGTGTCGGCCATCGGGCTTGGTCCTCGACGTCGCGATGATCGAGGCACGATAGGCGTTCGCTCCCGACCGGTCGAGCGCGCCGCAGGCGCCCGTCAGCCGAATATCAACCTTTCCGTCCCATGAAGGACCCGTCGTCGTGCGGGCCCGCGTTCCAGGCTCGCGGAGCCCGCGTGAGCCATGGCCAGCACCGCCGTTCCGGGCTTCGTCCTGCCGCAGGTCGGCCGGGTCCCGTTGATCCGGGTCGTCCACGGCTTCGCCGGCGCGCTCCTCGCGGCGTTCGTGTTCTTCGCCTGCTTCGCCTTCTCCGAGACCTCGCCCTACGACGTGATCGCGATCCCGACGATCCTGCTCTGGGCCTGCCTCGGCATCCGGCTGCACCGTGGGGCGGTGCCGCTGGTGGTGCTGCTGCTGCTCTATCTCGGTGCGATCGTCGTCGGCCTGATCCCGTTTCTCGACGAGGACTTCCCGGTCACCTGGACGATCCAGCTGATCTACCTCTCGGTGACGGGCGTCTTCTTCGTGATGTTCTTCTCCGACGACACCCAGGCCCGCATGGAGCTGGCGCTGAAGGCCTACACGGCGAGCTGCGTGTTCTCGGCCACGCTCGGCATCGTCGGCTACCTGCAATGGCTCGGGATCGAGGACCTGTTCTACAAGTACGACCGCGCCTCGGGCACCTTCCAGGACCCGAACGTGTTCGGCTCGTTCCTGACGCTCGGCGCGCTCTACCTGATGCACGGCCTGATCACGGCGACCGCCCGGCGCCCGGTGCTCGCGCTCGCGGGCCTGCTGATCATCCTGGTCGGGATCTTCCTGTCGTTCTCGCGCGGCTCGTGGGGCGGCACCGTCGTCGCCACGCTGCTGATGGTCGGCTCGGTCTACGCCTCCTGCGGGTCGGCGCGGCTGCGGCGGCGCATCGTGCTCCTCAGCCTCGCGACCCTGGCGCTCGGTGCCGTCGCGATGGCGGCCCTGCTCTCGGTCGACAGCGTCCAGAAGATGTTCGCCACCCGCGCCGCGGTGAGCCAGGACTACGACGAGGGCGAGACCGGCCGCTTCGGCAACCAGCTTCGCGGCATGGAGATGCTGCTCGAGCGCCCGCTCGGCCTCGGGCCGATGCACTGGCGCCTGACCTTCGGGCTGGAGCCGCACAATTCCTACATCGGCAGCTTCGCCAACGGCGGCTGGCTCGGCGGCGCGGTCTTCCTCGCCCTCGTCGCGGCGACGGGGTTCGTCGGCTTCCGCCTGCTCGCCCGGCCCTCGCCGTTCCGCGCGCACGCGCAGATCGTCTGGCCGGCGCTGCTGATGTTCTTCCTTCAGGCGCTGCAGATCGATATCGAGAAGTGGCGCCACGTCTACATGATGCTCGGCATGGTATGGGCGCTGGAGGCGGCGCGCCGGCGCTGGGCTGCGCGGGACGGGCGCCGCGCGCCCGCCTCGGCGCCGCGCGAGGGCGATCGGCCCGGTCGGGTCCGGAATCGGGATGATGCGATGGGCCGGCGCCTCGGGGAGATGCCGGCGGGGGACGCGCGAACGTGAGCAGCACAGAGGCGCTTCAGGCCAGGGACGACGAAACGACGGCGGACGAGGCGGCGCGCGAGGCGAAGCGCGTCGCGGCGCTGCTGGCGCTCGGGATCCTGGATACGCCGCCGGAGGATCATTTCGAGGCGGTGTGCCGCACGGCCTGCCGCCTGTTCGGCGTCGAGACCGCCTTCGTCGGGTTCATCGACGCCGACCGGCAATGGCTGAAGACGCCGTGCGCGCTGGTGCCGGGCGAGCTGCCGCGGCAGGAGAGCTTCTGCACCTACACGATCCAGACGGACGCGGTGCACGTCGTCCCGGACGCGCGGCTCGACCCGCGCTTCTCCGGCAGCCCGCTCGTCGACGGCACGGCGGGGGCAACCCGGTTCTATGCCGGCACGCCCCTGAGCCTCGCCCCCGGGATCCGCGTCGGCACCCTCTGCCTCGTCGATTCGCGGCTGCGCGACTTCTCGCCTGAGGACGGCGTCGCGCTGCAGGACCTCGCCGAGATCGTCGTCGCGCACCTGCGCCTCTCGGAATCGAACGCGGCGCTCGGGCGCGAGATGGCCCTGCGCAGCGCGCACGAGGCGCAGCTGGAGTGCCAGGCGGCCGAGATCGCGGAGCGCTCCGCGGCGCAGGCCAGCGCCAACCACCTGCTGACCATGGCCGAGCAGCTCGCCAGCATCGGCAACTGGCGCGTCCCGCTGCCGGCGGGTCAGCCGATCTGGTCGTTGGGGCTCTACGAGATCGCCGGGCTCGACCCCGCCACCGCGCCGCCGCACCTCTCGACCTTCGCCGAGATCTATCACGCCGACGACCGGGAGCGGCTGATCGCCGTCGTCGGCGACGCGATCGCGCGGGCCGAGAACTTCGCCTTCGACGCCCGCATCCTGCGGCCGGACGGCACCGAGCGCGACGTGGTGGTGCGCGGCACCTGCGAGACCGACGCCGCGGGCGCGGTCACCGGCCTGTTCGGCGTGATGATCGACATCACCGCGCGCCGGCGGGCCGAGGCCGACGTCCACCGCAGCGAGAGCCGCTATCGCGGGCTGGCCGACACCCTGCCGCTGCTGGTCTGGGCGATGCGGCCGGGCGACGGCGAGATCACCTACGCGAACCCCCAGTTCCACGCGTATTACGGGCCGATCGGCACCGGCCGCGCCGCGCGGGTCGCCTGCAACCATCCCGACGACGCGCCCGCCATGGCGACGGCGTGGCGGGCGGCGCAGGCCGGCGAGACCGCCTATTCCGGGGAATGGCGCCTGCGCCGCGCCGACGGCACCTATCGCTGGCACAAGCTGACGATGACGCCGGTCCACCTGATGGCCGACGGCACCGTCATCGAGTGGCTCGGCACGGCGCTCGACATCGACGAGATCGTCACCGCCCGGATGGCGGAGCACGATGCCCGCGGCCTGCTGCGGATCGCCCTGGAGGCCGCCGAGGCCGGGACCTGGGATTGGGACATGCAGACCGGGGTGAGCCTGCTCTCGCCCGAGAGCCTGCGCATCTACGGGCTGCCCGAGGACGGCGAGCCGCGCGGCATCACCACCGCCGCGTGGACGGCCCTGGTCGATCCCGAGCAGGTCGGCGAGGTCTGGGACGCGATCCGGCACGCGATCGACACCCGCACCACCTACGCCGCCGAGTTCCGGGTCGGCGAGCGCTGGGTCTACGCCCGCGGCCGGCCGCTGTTCGGGGCCGACGACCGCCCGTACCGGATGGTCGGCCTCCACATCGACATCACCGAGCGCAAGTCGGCGGAGGTGGCCTTGCGCTCGATCACCGCCGAGGCCCAGGCCGCGCGTGCCGAGGCCGAGCGCGCGAGCGAGGCCAAGAGCGACTTCCTCGCGGCGATGAGACACGAGATCCGCACGCCCCTGAACGGCATCCTGGGCTACGCCGACATGCTGCTCGACGAGACCCACCTGCGGGCGGAGGACCGTCACCGGCTGGAGCTGATCCAGGGCTCGGGCGCCGCGCTGCTCACCGTCGTCAACGACATCCTCGACTTCTCGAAGATCGAGGCCGGGCAGCTGACCCTCGACCCGGTCTCGTTCCCGCTGGTCTCGGTGATCGACAACACCGTCTCGATC